>NZ_CP054694.1 GCF_014023275.1 Nostoc edaphicum CCNP1411 | reverse complement strand
GGAGTTTGTGAATTACTTACATCCCTAGTGAATCAAGAAACCATCAACAATTCCTCAGTTGAGTCAGCCATTTTAACTTTAGAAAACTTAGGCTTTGATACCTTACCATTCGGTGTAAAAATTGACGATGATTTAGAGACAGATGAAGACGAGGAATAACCCAGGATGGATGATAGTTCTGTTCCTCAACACTTTTTAGACACCTCGGTTCTACGTTCTCTGCTACTAGGTACACAAGTCTATAAGCAGTATTTTGAATCTCAATTTACTGACCAACCGCTTTATATCTCTAACTATGTTCAGATGGAGATGAAGCGAAGTTATCTGATTAATCTTATTTCCTTCTACTTTGTCTTGCGCCTAGAGACTATCAACAATATTGGAGATGCTATTACTCTGTGGAGTAATAGATTTAAGACTAGCGAACTCAAAGCTATTTTACAACTTATACCCCAACTTTTTAGCACGCATCAACTTAACTTTAGCAGTCCCCAAGATAAAGAAAAAGCCCTTGCTATTTTAGGAATTTATATCAAACGTTTTGAACTTCTACTCAGAAAAAAGTTTAACAATACCAACACTGATGCTACCGCCTGCGCCCGCGCCCAAGGAGCGCTTAACCTTGATTTGCAAAATGCAGCAACAGGATTAAAGCAGTTTGCTGATGAATTTGGAGATGTAAAGACTTGTCGTAGCAAATGTCAAATTGACCAGTTTCTGTTAGTGCAATACCCTTCAGAAATTGAGCAATTAGTTCAAATTGCCTCCCAACTACCCAAAAATTCAAAAACTAGGGGATTTATCAATATTGCCAGTAACCTAAAAGAGATATTGGCTCAAGGAGCAGCAGCCTGTGACTGCAAGCGTTGTGAAAAGATTGGCGATGCAGTCATTGCTTTAAATGCACCCCGGAATATGCAACTTGAACATACTGATAATTCTTTTGACTATTTATGTCCCTCGATTAATCAGCCTCATTACAAACATCCGTCAGAAAATCAGATAGTTACTAATATATGAATTTGTGTCAAACAGCAATGTAGAATGGTGAATAAAATGTCTGTGAACAGAGTTTTTTAGACATTTCTTAAATGATTAGTGTTTGCTCCTCAGTCTTTCAATTGGCGATGAACTGCTTGCCGAGTTAGATTAAACTAACCATGCAATTGAAAAATATTACTGTCAGGTTTTTTGCGAGAGTTGCAAATTTTACGTAGTTCAACAGACTCTCTAGGTTCAAGCAAATCTCTCATCGCCCACAGCAAACAACTCACCTGATTCCTGCCCATAATATAATCATCTTTGACTTTGATTGTTAGCGGCTGAACAACCTCAATTGTCTCTAAATCACCAAGTGGAGTAATGGTGTTGAAATTTCTTCTTTCAGCAGTGTAGGAGTCCTGAACTACCTGCTGCCAATCACGTTGGATTGCTGCCAAAAGGTTGGAGAATATTTGCTCATCAAACACCACTAACTCCGCACTGATTCTGTTGTCTGATTCTATTAGTGATAGTTGCCATTGGGGTCGGTTGATAATCATTTCGCCATTCTCCAAATTCTACTTTATTAAACTTATATATTGGCGGTTAAAGTAAGAACTATACTACCAATTGGAGTAAGGTCAGTTATTCTAACATTGGATGCTTATGTCGATTTTACAGCTAGTCCAGGCAATATAAGGGTATGCAGCAAAGTTGCTATCTACCAGCCACCAGCACTAGATATCTAAAAACCTGTATTTCATATTTGTTGTACGCAAAAAACTGGCACTCCTCTTAGTTCCGATTGGCAACTAGACACCATCAAACCAAATCCGCCAGCACGCTACTCACCTTCAACTGGTGCTGCTGTCGATTATCGTCATAAATCATTAACGTCTCCAACTTGGTGTGCCGACTGAGTTTCTGCACCTCCCGCACACTCTGCCCCGCATCCAACGCCGCCGTAATCGAACTGTGCCGAATGCGGTGCGGACTTAACGGCTTACTAATATTCGCCTTTTTCGCCCGTGTTCTTACCATCTTGGCAATCCCCGTATCCGTCAAAGGATGCCCCGGCGTATTCAGATCCAATGCCACAAATAACGCATCCTTAGTTGATGCCAACCCCCGAAACGCCAACCAATAACAAATTGCATCCCTAGTCTTGGGAGTTAAATCAATCGTCTCCCGTTGACTACCCCTTCCCTTACCCAAAATCAGCAGTTTGCTATTTTGACGGTCAAAATCCCCCATCTTTAACTTCGCAATCTCCCCCCGCCGCAGCGCATTATCCCAAAGCAAGCGCAGCAAAGCATAATCCCTGACCCCCTTCGCCGTCGTTGGATCGCAAGTCAAAAGTATCTGCTTAAATTCCTGGGGAGTAACACCACTGGTATCTCGGTATTTAATGACAGTCTCACCCTTAATATCCTCCAAGGTGTAACCACAAACCCCCAACACTCTACCCTTATGCACCAGCGCCCGTAGAGCTGACAACCGCCGGTTAACCGTGGCCTCCGATAACCTCTGCTCAATCATCTTGGCTTTGTACTTGACCACCCACAAGAGTGCTTGCGCCCCCGGCAGTGCCAAAAATCGCACCACCCATTCCGCCGTCGATTCCACCGCAAACATCTTGGTAAAAAAATCTTTAATGTCCCGATCATAAGCTTTCCGCGTGGACTCACTACGCTTCTCTGACAACAACATCGCCAACACATCCGGCTGAGTCCACCAATCCAGCACGGAAGGCAGGGTATTATTATTGACTTTCAGGATGCGACCGGACATAAAAACTAGGTGACGATAATAGTTCTTTACGTAACCTTATACCCCAATTTGTCACCTCTCGCCTAGTTTTTTTACCTCGTTGCCCCAAACTTGATCTAACTGTCCCAAAAAAAGTCATTCTGGTGCGATTATTTGACTATCCCTAAGATCATCCTGTAGAGGAATAAAAAAGTTCAACAATAAATAAAAAAGTTCTACAATTTCTGTTGGGTGCTTTACCCCGCTCCAAGCATCCGTCTAGAAATCGCTTGAAAGACCCTCTACGCCGCACCCACGCTACGTTATTACTAGAGCGATCGCGCCCACATTCGGGTAGAATCACTCTCCTAATTGTTGAACTTTTTTATTTGAGTTTGGTGTCTCTATGTTGAAAAAGTGGTAAATTGATCCCTTTTCCATCCCCAAATTGTTCAACTTATTTTTATGTGGACTTGCACCCAACCACGAAAAATCAATGCTTTGAGAGACTAGAATTGTTGAACTTTTTTATATACTTACACATCCATGCTTTGCAATCCACCCTTAAGCGATTGATTGAGTTTGGCTCTAACAGCTTCAACTCAGTAATCATTCCTTACTAGGTGTTTCGGATATTCGTAAGTACTTTAACTCCTATGTAAAAACCCATAACATTGAGTAAATTTTGTGATTCCTGGTAAGATGTGAGCTAGTAGAGGTAAGACAACCTGTGAGTGAAGTACGAGCCGACTATGACGGTGCTTGGAAGGAAGGTGTAGAACAATACTTTGAGGCGTTTCTTGCATTCTTTTTTCCCGCGATTCAAGCAGAAATTGACTGGGGACGAGGCTATGATTTCCTTGAGCAAGAACTTCAGCAGTTGATAAAAGAATCTGAAGTTGGTAAGCAATTTGTCGATAAGCTAATCAAAGTTTGGCTAAAAGATGGAAAGGAAACTTGGTTGCTGATTCATCTGGAAATCCAAAGTCAAGTAGATACCAACTTCACTAAACGGATGTTTTCGTATCACTACAGAATTTTTGACCGTTATAACCAGGAAGTTGTTAGCTTGGCAATTCTGGGGGATAATCAAGCCAATTGGCGACCGCAAGAATATAGTTATGGACGTTGGGGATGTCGTTTGAGTCTTCAGTTTCCCATTGTCAAGCTACTGGACTATGAATCTCGGTGGTTAGAATTAGAACAAAGTGATAGTCCTTTTGCTGTACTGGTGATGGCGCACCTGCGGACACAAGCGACAACTCAAGATTTAATTGGTCGTTTGCAGTGGAAGTTGAGCCTAATTAAACGAATGTATGAGGTAGGCTATAGTAGAGATAAAATCCAGCAAATCTTCCGGTTGCTAGATAGATTAATGACTCTACCACCGGAGTTAGACTTAAATTTTCAAGCCGAATTGGAGCGTTTTGAGGCTGAACAACAAATGACATACATGACAAGCATAGAACGCATAGGTATAGCAAAAGCTACCCAGAAATATATTTCTCAAATCCTAACAATTCGATTTAAAGATGTTCCTACTGAATTAGTAGAAAAATTAAATAAATTATATGATATTGAGTTGTTGAATCAATTGTTGGAAAGAGCCGTAACTACAGGCTCAATTTCTGAGTTTGGGCAACAATTAAGTCAAGAAAATACAAATACATAGTTTTAAAGTTGTGCTGGAAGTGGCTCACACAGTCATTAACTATTGTTTATTGCAATAACTCAGTAAGTGCTTGGTGAACAACTTAGATGAAACTGGGTAAAACACTGGCTCATAGTCAGCGTTCCAAAAGAAATGCCAGCGATACTTGGTATCAAAATCAGATGCCCATTCTTCAAAGCTGTAGTCGTAACGTTGCCCATTTCGCCATTGCTTTGCATGAGCAACTATTGTGTCAACTTTCACCCCAAATCTTTCAGCCATTTCATAAGCAGTAAGAAAAGGTAGCTGGGTAAATTCTTCTTCTAGCTCAAATTCTTGCTGCACATTAGGTGAATCATTGACTATTCCATTCTGTAAAGAATTTACAATTTTTTGGGATTCTTGAGTATCAGTTAAAAAAGCTGATACAAATATGAGACCTAGCCCACTTAAGGCAACTATTTCAGCAAATGCAGTTAAAATTTCTTGAATCATGACTGGTTTGTTGGATTCTTGGGTAAATGCAATCAATATATATTCCCAAATGATGCTTTAGTAGGTGTCTGATCTCCAACAAATCAATAATTATTCGTCTTTTAAAGAATCTTCATCCACCATCAAAACATAGTCTCCCATCTGCGCTCCTAAGTGAAGAACAATTGGACGAGCTAAGGTGTCTTTGTATTGTAATGCCATCCGACGTAATTCATGCGTCAATACTGCCCAATGCCAAGGGTCATCTTCTGGTTGTATGTAAGCTACTACTAACTCAAGTATTGCAGGGTTTGACCAGTGAAGTTGAGGTTTATCAAACTTACTGAAATCGAGTTTTTCCTTTGGCATTGTATTAGATTTTTGCCCAATACTAAGAAATATACGCTCATTGCTGTCCGTATTAAATAGTCCCTCTGTCGCTACACTTATTTGTTCAAGTTCTACCAAATTCTCAAACAACTTCGCCTTCTGTTTCTCTTGATCATGCAGAGCATACCATTCTGGAGTTTCTCCATCTTGGCGTACCCGAACTACGCGAAGTTTTGGCATCATTTGAGGAGATTCAGTGCCAAAAACTATCCCATCTTGAGATATTTCTTTATCTTGCAGCCATGTCCAATACCTTCGGATATTTTGAGCATCACAGAGTAGTAATGTATCTTTACCTCTTAACTCTTTGGTTTGCAGCATTCGCTTGATAAATCCTTTTATCTCCTTTTTTAACTCGTTGTTATCTCCTGTAATAGATGTTCCTTTTAAGTTGATTTTTCTTAAAGCTTCATCGTAGGGTATCCAATCGGATATACCATTAAAAATAGCTTCTATTGCTTGATAATCAGAACGCATTTTCACCATAACTGGGATGAGTTGTTGTTTCCCATGAGCGCTGGTTTTAGAAGTGCGGTTAACCAACCATAAACCTACATAAGTAAGAGGGTTAGGAAGAGTTACTGATGGAATAACTATGCGAGGCGGAGCTATCTGTACTCCCAGTGACCGCAGTAGGTCTAAAAAAGAAGTTATCGTTTTCTGCGGCAGTTCTTCTTGTAATTCGTTAATTTCATTCTGTTCTCGCCTGTTTAACTCTCTTCCTTCATCTTTTGCTACCTTTTCATATTTCTTT
This sequence comes from Nostoc edaphicum CCNP1411, assembly GCF_014023275.1. Lineage (NCBI taxonomy): Bacteria > Bacillati > Cyanobacteriota > Cyanophyceae > Nostocales > Nostocaceae > Nostoc > Nostoc edaphicum. The sequence continues at coordinate 93,099 of NZ_CP054694.1, read as the reverse complement.
TTCAATTCCTCATGTGCAGGGACAATAAACTTGGATACCCTGTCAATTTTTTCTTGAACAAAGCCTAAGCGAATAGCGGCTTGAGGGTCTGTCCATTCAGGTTTCCAATGGTTTTCACCATAGAGTTCAACTAATACCCCTACTTTCCCAGTTACAGGTTGCATTTTATTAACACTTTCTGCTACTTCAGCTTTTCTACTGTTGATAGCTTCTTCTCGTTGTTTGGAATTTGGTTTTTTTGTTTTATCTGTAGATAAAGCTAAACGTTCTGCTAATTTACCTATTTCTTGCGTGCGTATAGTTACAGTCAAATCTATATCCGGGAAATTATGAATACCTGTTGTCGCTGTCTTCAACCCCAGGCAATACCATATTGCCTTTATAAGTGCATCCCGTGTTGACTCATTAATATACCAAATTTCAATTGTTAGCTCTTTGCCAATACAGTTCCTTATGGCTTCACAAAGTCTTATTTTCTCTGAGGATAGTTTTTCTAAACGTTTTTCATAATGAGCATATCTTAATTGGAAGTGTTCATCGGTTTCATCCTCTTTCTTTTGACATTTATCTCTTTCTAATTGTTGTTTATCTAAAATTTGTTCATACCTTAAATTAAATTGTTCATCATTTTCAGTTTTTTTCTTTTTAATTTTGTTTCTCTGTCCCTCTTGTTTATTTAATAGTTCTTGAGTTCTAGTTAGAAATTCTTCTTCTGTCTCTCCCTTTTCTTTATCCGGCACAGGTAACTCCCAAGATGTTCCATCGGGCTTGGGTAAGTCAAATATTTGAGCAGACTGTTTAGTATCTATTTTAAATTTAAACCGCTTATAGTCTATTAGTTCCCAGTGATCTTGTAACAAGAATGCAATCTGTTCAGCTAATTGACGACGGTTAATTGGTGGTAATCCTTTCCCTACTTTATGACCTGGAATTATCCCATCTTTGTAGGTCATACAAATATTAGGAATATCTAGTAAATTCAGTGCTTGTGTAGGATTAGCTAAAATTTGCTCTGGGGTATATGGAAGACGGTTGAATTCATTTAATAATCTAGCTAAGTTATTATCCCACTTAAGCCCGGATTTCCATATCAGTGGAGCAACTTGAAAGTATTCTGTATAACCGTAAGGATTTAATCCCTCACCCCATTGAAGCTTGGTACGAATATACACAGAACTAGCTTGCCCTCCTGGTAGCAAACCAGTATCATTTCTACTGCTCCACCGCCGGATACTCATATCACATTGCAGTTGAGGATATGGCTGGAATGGAACCGTTTGTACTTTCAAAGTCAGAACTATTGAGTAATAGTAAGTATGGTTTTTCTGCGTGTACGATAGCGGAGGCCAAGATATCAACTCTGCTCCTGCTCCTTCTATTGGCGCACAGCGATAGAACTGAATTGTTTCATCACTTAATTTGAACTTTAAGTTTGGGTCACTCAGTTGTGTTGCTAGAATATCAGGCAATAGGATAAATCCATCTGCATCTTCAGTAATATTGGCGGTTCCATTAGCATATTTTTTCCATAATTCCGTTTTTAGGGTCACAGGTTCCCACTTTAAATTGTTAGGGTTCGATAGTAGCTGCATTACAGCTTGTCTTTGCTCAAAGGTTATCCCTTTCTTGCGCTTGTTTGGGTGTTCATCTGGAAACTCAGTATCTAGCCAATAAGAGAAAATTGCTGATAATTTATCTATTGGAATTTCAACTGGACTGTATAACCAAATTTTTTCCCAAATTTTACCTATGTAAATTAAACCAGGGATACTTGCCCGTAGAGCTTCGTTGAGTGATGTGATGGGAATACCAACTTTATCTTTGGGACGGCTGTCTCTCTCGGCTACAAGATTTTTTAATGAATCTTTGACTGTTTCTGGAAACTTCAGTGCATAAAATTTTTTAGCGGGTAAGTTGTGTTTGAGTCGGAAGGCACACAAGCGAACTTTGTTGTATCTAGGTGATGACATAAATCAAATAATTTGTAATTTGTGAAATGTTTACGGAAGAACATCAGAAAAGATTTTTAGTTTTGGCGATCGCTTCATAAAATGGGCGATAAAGAGCCTGAACTATCTGCCTATCCCGTTGGGTAATTTGAGGATCATCCTCTTCAAAATAGGGTTGTAACAAATCTCGGATACCAACAAGGATACTGGTTGAAGGGGTATCCTCTTGGTCATTCATCTGTGCAATATTTAGTCCAAACTTGGCATCGCACCAAAACAATTCTGCATCACTGCTGCCGCGAATCAGACGACCTACCACCTGCCAGAGCGAAACGGCAATATCCCAATGCATTGCCGTTAAGTTGTTTTCATCAAGAGTTCTTAGCCTTAATGGTAGGTGTAGCAACCGCAGCCATTGACGATAAGCCGTGTCTCGAAACTTAGTACCTAATTCATCAAGATTTTCCCCTACAGCGGTTTTGTACTTTTCGATTGCCCAACGGTTGATGGAGTGAATCGCATAGCTTAGGTCATCAGGACTGGGATGGGGTAGAACCAGAAAGTAAGCTGCCCCAATTGCTGCCATTCCATTCTCATCAACAACATTGTGACCACGCTCCATAGCTTTTAGTGGGGCTATCAGAATTACTTTGTCCGGTTTATGGGCAAACTCAGATACTCGTCCTCGCTGCAATGTATTATGAGTTGCATCCTCTGAATCATTATCAAGCCAGTCTGATTTACTATCATCACTCGTTAAAGCTATAACCCGATTTCCCCAACCAAGCCGAATTAGATGTTCGTGGACTATTTTTACCTGTTCATAGCTATTGACTAACAGCAGTATTTTCCGTCCTTTGAGGTCTGTTAGTTTCTGCTCTAGATATTCTTCTTCTACTAACTTGGTGACGATTTTCTCCAAGTTTTTTTGCTTCTTGTCCCCTGTACCTGAGACAAATATTGGTTGATTCTGGTCATCGTATAACTGTAAAAACTCAGAGTAAATTGAAAATCCCTTATTATTATCTGGTGACAGCACTCCGGTCACTGGTACTTCAACATGGTATGCCGGAGATTTACCAGCCCAACTGGTTCCCGACATCAGCAATATGTGGGGACTTACTACGTTTTCGCTAGCGAATAAATCATTAAATTGTAGAAGTAACCAACGACCAACACCTGTACAACGGAAAAATCTTAGACTTCCTAATGGTTCAGAATAAGATTTGTGGTACTGGAATGCCAACTGATTTCCCATCGGCATTGCTGGTATTACAGAGTTATAGTCGGCTGGCGGCGCTTGAAACCACATTGAATCCTCTGGTTTCAGTTTGAGGTTGTCTTGTACCTGTCTCCATAGGCTCATCATGAAATGGAGCTTTTTTTGTAGAACACAGACTAGCAAGGCAAACTCTAACTTGACGGCTATTTCTTGAATCTTCTCTGGCTCTAAGAGAATAGCGGCATTTTCCTTGACCCACTTACGAAGAGCTTCCGTCTTGCCACTGCCTTTGTGAGTGAGCGTAAAAAGTGAATTATTGTCGTTGTCTAAATTATTGATATAAGGTTCAAATATATCCTTCATTAAATTATCAGAATTTTCATTTCCGGCTAAATCAATAGCCACTTCTCGCAATAGCAACCAATCAGTAAAATATTTTTTACTATTTTGCCATTGGGATAACTCAGGATAATCCCCTCCTAACATCCGATAAATTTGGTCTGTCACACGTTTAGCTTGTTGGCAAGCATCCCACCAATCACTGACGATTTTTTCTCGAAGTGGTTGAGAATTTTGACGCACTAATTCATCTTCTACTTTTTGTAAAACTTCATCCAACCAAGCGTCTCTTGTCGGTCGGCGTAATGTCTGATCTGGGCTAAAGGCTTTATCCAAATAAGCTTGATATTGGTCTACCTCATCCACAATTACTAAGTCACTACGCCGAGAGACTAACTCAGCATAAAGTAGACTTTCTCGATTTATCTGTTGTGGCACCCTGCTGTAAACTAGGCTTCCCGGTGTAGCAATCCAGATAGAAGCTTTTACTAAGTCACGTTCTTTCTGATGGTAGGAACATACACTGTAAGCTGAACAAGCTATTTCCCCTTTAGGTGATTCTGACTGTTTCACATCTGGCTCATGATTTTCTGTGTCTGCTGGTTCTGATTTCTTAATCAGTTCTAGAGACAGACAAGGTTGTTGACCTATTTCAAACGGTTTTGTCACGTCGGGCTTAACTAGTCCACTCAATAGGCAAGTGTTGCTTAACCATTGAAAGGCGGGATGAGTTTGATTGAAGGGTTCCTCTGGATGGCTATTGTGAATGGCTTGATGCAACCGATTGATATGACTCTTTCTGTTTGAATTACCCAAAATAGGAGCTACATCGGTAATTCCTACATCAGCAAAAGTCTTTGCCAATTCAAATATTTGTAAGACATCTCCTACTATTAATGTCACGTGCAATCCTTTTTGGACTGCCCAGACTGTCAGGACTTTCATCAAATTGGATTTGCCTGATGATACCATCCCTACTAAGTGCATCATTCTATTGATAGTTAGGGATTCGACTGTAACTAGACAATCACCATCACCAAATATCTGTAACTTGACACGCTTTATCCAACTTTTCCACTGCGGTTTTAGTCCCCGTTTTTTCCTTTGTTTATCCATCCATGCTGCTGTTTCTTCCAGTTCTTTCCAACTTACACTTATAGGTTCGCGTTCGGACTTACCAGTTAAAGTGTGACCAGTTGGTGGAGACTTTACCAGTGCAGGAGGGATTTTGATTGTTTCTATTATTCCGTTTACTTTACACTTGTATATTTGGTCAGCTTCAGCCCACTTTAGTTCGCGTCTTTTAAACAATGAAACAGGAGAAGTTAAGGTTTTAGCATATATTTCAAATCTGAAATTGGCAATTGTTATATTACTCCTTATTTGAAATTCTTGTAAAGATTCTGATACTTCATATCCGCGCTGGTCTGCTGGTAAAGAGCGATAATTATTTAGTGCTTCTGACCACACATAAGGTCTTCTATAGTCCGTTAACAAATGACGCGCAGTGGTATACATTTTGTGTTGCGACTTACTCCATTGTTTTGATTCTGGAATAGAGAAAGGATAACCAGTCAGTAATACCCAGAGACTACTTGCAGATGCATTTATAACTAATGATCTTAACAAGTATAACCCTAACTCTACATCACACAAAGTTTTGTCTAACCCTTCTTTTTTTAAGGGTTTATGCCATTCTGTTGTATTTCTCATTTTTGACAATTGTTTAATTTTTTCTCAACTGCTTTTAAGAAAATCTGTTCAAACATCACCTGAGATTTTTTTAATTTAACTGAACAGCGATTTACAAATTCTTGAATATACTCATCTCCATATTCTCTAATTTCATCAGCAAAGACAAAAAATGCTTCATGGTATGGCTGATGGATAAGTCTAGGGATAGGCTTGTCTACCTTCTTTGCTAAGTTATATGCAGATTCCCAAAACTTTACGTCAACTGCCCAGACTGTATTATCAGGAAAGACTATGTGCAGGTCGTATTTATCAAAATCCGGGTAGAGAGTAACTTCTAATCCTAATTCTTGCAAACGTTTTTCTATTCTTAGTTCTGCACAACCAGGACGGTGAATAAAATATCGCAGTCCCTTTTTGAGCCATAAAACTTCATCATCTTTATCGCACTGAAAAGGAACTGGGGATTTCTTTTCTTTAGCACAATGCTTATTCTCACACTTTAATTGATTGTCCGCAGTCCGATGCATTAATCCACCACAGTGACCGCAGCAGTAAAATTTTCCCTGTTTTTTGTAAGAAGCTGGAGCTTCTTCATAGCTATCTTCTAAAACTTTTTGAAATGGCTTGAGTTGGAGAACGCTTTTAATATCTCGTTCCCCTTTTGTTATCACAGGGCAGGTGATAATTAAGCGGCGAAACTCTACATATAGGTTTGGATATTGTGCAGATTTTCTAAAAACTTCTTCCATCACCTCTGTTTGAATCCGCTCGGCTTCACTTATGTATGACCCGTCTAGTTCAATACAAAACCCGCTGGGCTTGTGGTCTTCTATAAATTGAGCATCTTTCCAATCTTCTGGAAAGTCAATTTCAATAGTCCAATCTTTTATAGGATGTTGCCCCCAGTTGGTGAGAAAGTCAGGAACCCCTTGAGGTTGAATTTTATTTTGCATCACACAAATAGCTTGTAACTTTTCTACTCCCAGTTGCAGCGCAGCTGGATAAGGGAATAGTCCCAGCTTTTGCATTTGCTGTGCATATTGAACTACTCCCTTAGCTATCTGGCGTAGGGTCGATTCTTCGTCTGTTGTTTTTAGCTTTTTTGAGATTGCCTTTGTGCTTTCATCAGGTTTTTCGGCTGGTACATAGGAGGTCATATCAAATCTCCTCTGCCCAGATGGTGTCCTGATTGCCTTAATGTTACCCGCAGCTTCCCACCGCCTTAAGGAGTCCACACTTACTCCCAGCCGTCGTGCTGCCTCTTTGGGGCTTACGTACTCTGAAATCGGCTTGTCCTCAACTTTTGTTCTTTACTATAGTGTTTTTTGCTATATTTGTCTATGCAAAGCTATGCAAAGCTATGCAAATTTTATTATTCTATTCAGATATAATGCCTAAAAAGTATACAAATAAAAGCTTGTGGCTATTTATTTAAGCTTTGATTATGCCTTAAACAGAAAGCCCCCAATGATGTGCCAGGGGCTTTTCTGTCTACCCTGTCCGTCTGCCTATCGAAATACCAGCAAGAACAGGCACATTGTTAAGTTTTGTTTCAGAGTTATTGATACTACTTTTCATGTTGCGTGCAAATGATAGCAAAATTGCTCCAAGCGATCGCAGACTAACCAATCACACACAACGGATAAAGAGCCACTAGCTCTCGTGAACAGCGAGTCGCAAAACGAAAAAAGTCATTATCGATAAACAGAGATTGGGCTTGGGCTGGCATATTCCAGCAATCGTTCCCATCCCCAGACCCATGCAGTTTTTACTAGGATTTCTTTACCATTGCTGAATTTAATAAATTCTCCACCTCCGTCAAAAAATACGTCAACAACCAATTGATTCCGCACATCGCGTCCCCACATTTTTTCTGCCGCATTCCACCAGCGTTGCCCAGGCGAAGAGAACATCTCCCTTTCTAAATATTCATCGCGCCATGCTTTCGGCTTCCAATTATCCTGTAGCGCACGGATTAATAAGGCGTTGGGGAAAATCTCTTTCTCGTGTTCACTTAGCCACAGAGCATATTCAATTGCACTTCGCAACGCATCCTCTAAGTCATACGAACAACCTTCAAGTGCATCTTGGACTTCGCCATCGGCAAAATTAACACCGATAGTTATCAGCGCTCCTTCGTATTTTTTAAATACCTCGTACTCAACCGATTCCTTTTCCCAAAACCACATAGCATACCCCTAACTATGTTGAGCATAATTAAAATTTACCATCAGGAAAGGCAGTTGATTGGAAGTCAAATTTCCTGATGTCAACTTCCTGGTGAACCCTAGACTTCCCCGATATCGGGAAAATTTACTTCATCATGAGGGAGGTGCTATTTTACAATAGTAGAAATTTTCGCACTAAAGCTGAAAGCATTGCCATACAATAAATACAGCCTGATGTTAAATGTAGCGACTTGCACTTATTCAGATTCAGCTATCTTTATAATTATTCAAAAAGAGCCTAATAGCCGTATATTGTGTCTTAATTGACATATCACCTGGGTATTACCCATGTAGCGTATGACTATAAATTTACCTGTCCCCCAGGATTATCAATATCAATTTGGTGGTAGTCTTCCTGCTAATGCACCTACCTACGTCACACGCCAAGCTGATGCAGATTTGTATCAGGCTGTGAAAGCTGGAGAGTTTTGTTTTGTCCTCAACTCTCGACAAATGGGTAAATCTAGTTTGCGTGTCCGCACAATGCAAAGGTTGCAGGATGAAGGAATTGCTTGTGTATCTATTGATTTAACCGCAATTGGGACATCTGGGCTAAAGTCTGAACAATGGTATTCTGGGGTTATTGATACTATTGCTGGTTCTGAAAGTTTAAAGTTAGGTGAGCAGTTTGATATAGATGAGTTATGGGAAGAAAATTCCCGCTTTTCTGATGTGCAGATTTTTGGTAAATTTATTGACAAATTATTAAAATTAGTTTCCACACAGATTGTTATTTTTATAGATGAAATTGATAGTGTTATCAGTTTAAAATTTCCGGTTGATGATTTTTTTGCTTTAATTAGAGCTTTCTTTAATCAAAGAGTTGATAATCCTGAATATCAACGCATTACTTTTGTGCTTTTGGGAGTAGCTACCCCTTCTGATCTAATTCAAGATAAAAAGCGTACTCCTTTTAATATTGGAAAAGGAATTGAATTAACCGGATTTGAATTTGCAGAAGCTTTACCTTTAATCAAAGGATTCTCTGGACAAACTAGCAACCCGGAAACCGTACTAAAAGCGATTTTAGACTGGACTGGAGGACAGCCATTTTTGACTCAGAAAGTCTGTGAATTTGTCCGTAAATCTGCAACTGTAATTACCCCAGGTGAAGAAGCTATTTTTGTAGAGAATTTAGTCCGAAATAGAGTGATTCAGAATTGGGAATCTCAAGATGAACCGGAACATTTTAGAACAATTCGGAATAGGATTTTAAAAAGAGATGAACAGAAAGCAGCATACTTGTTAGATTTATATCAACAAGTATGGCAATCAGGTGGAATAGATATTGATAATAGTATTGAACAGAGTGATTTACAGTTAGCGGGAATTGTTGTTAACAAAGGGAATAAATTAAAAGTTTATAACCTAATTTATCAAAGCATTTTTGACAACTTATGGATTGATAAAACTTTAGCCAGTTTGCGTCCTTATGCAGAGAATTATCGTCAGTGGATTTTATCAGGAAAACAGGATGAGTCTCGGTTATTGCGGGGGAAAGCTTTAGTAGAAGCAGAAACTTGGGCAAAGGATAAAAGTTTAGGTTTTCAAGATTTAGAATTTTTAGCAGCTAGTCGTAAACGAGAGCGAGAAGAAGAACTAGCAGAAACAGAAATCCAGGCAGAATTAGAAAGGGAAAAGAAAGAAAAGGAAGCAGCAGAAAAGGCTAGACAAATTGAAGCTGAAGCTAAACAGGAAGCTGAAAAGCAATTGGTAACTGCTAAAAAAAGAATACGTTTAGGAGTTATAGTTCTATTCATTACTTTAGGTATATCTGTAATAGTGGCATCTATAGCTGGTAGTAAAGCAATAAATGAACAACAAAAAGCTGAAAAGGCTCAAAAGGAATCTCAAAAAGCTACCCAAGAACTTAGTCAAACAAAAGAGGAATTAGCAAAGCAGAAGAAAGAATCAGAAGAAGTAAAACAAGAAGCCAAAAATGCTAAAAACCAGGCTGGAATAGCTAAGAAAGATTTAGTTAAAGTTCAAAATGATAAAAAAAGTTTAGAAACACAAAAAAGTAAATTAACTAATGCTGCTAAAGAACTGCAAATAGAAGTTGAAAACGTTGAAAATCAGTTCCAACAAATTCAAGCGCAAGTAAAAGCAAAAGAACGAGAGCTTGAAACTGCTAACGAAAATACCAAGCAACTCAAAAATTCTATTGCTAAAGTTACAGAATTATCAGTAGTGGCTTCTCAACTTCTACAAAAGGGGAAAACAAATGAAGGGAATCAATCTTTGAATATTGCCGGATTGGTTTTGCAAGAAAAGATTAAGAATCCTAAACTAAAAGAAGCTCTATTAAATAGTGCGCTGATTTTAGCATATCAATACCAAGCTGATGAAAAGCAAACAGATGAGTTAAAAAAAGCCGAAAATGAATTTAGGAAAAGTTTACAAGATTTATCACAAATAGAAAATAAAATTGATAATAATTCACCAACAAATTTAGCTACTTTAGTTTATATTAACTATGTTAAAGGTCGCTCAGATAAATCCTTGGCAGATTATAAGAAAGCATTAGCTCATCTCAGGCTTCTAGAATCTCAGTTGGAATCTAATATTGATTTATTTACCTTAGACTTAAATATTCTCTATAATGGCAATGCTGATATTGTGGCTTTGCTTTATCGTAAACTGAAAGAATTAGACGAATCCAATACAGTTTATGCTCAATCTTTAAAAGATCATTTATTGAATGAATTAGACTATTTAATGCAGCAGCAAAGATGGAGGGAAGCAGATTCAAAAAATTGGCAGTTTCTTCTCTATTCAGCAGGAAAGGAAGAACAAGGCTATTTACATTTAATTGATGTCAAAAACTTTAATTGTAAAGATTTAAAACAACTAGATAGACTTTGGGTAAAAAACTCTAAGGGGTATTTTGGTTATAGTGTCCAGAAAAAAATAATGGCTAGTGGAAATTCTCTCGATTTTGATTGGGAGAAGGGAGAATGGAAAAATTGGAACGTTACCGGGTATAATTATTTTACAAAAAGTGTGGGATGGAGAGGAAAGGATGGGGAGCTAAGAAGATATGAGGAATTACCCATGAACCTATCGGGAACCGTGGATGAAGTATCAAGCAGAGGTGAACTCCCATACTTTTATCGGTTTGTAATCATACCTATATACGACTCGAAATCAATCTACATCAATGAATCACTCCTCTCTTCTTGCAGAGACTTGTAAATTTTAGCAGATAAGGCTTTCAGAGGATTGTAAAGATTTATTTCTGGGATATTTTCCACGCACGAATAAGGCTTTGAGATTCGATACCTAAAGGGAATTGAGAAGAGCAAATTTAGAGTCGCTGATATTACCAGTAAGTAGCAAATTCCTCTCAAAAAGACATCTTTAGTGATAAATAGAGACACTGCTCCTATCTTCATCTCAAATCATTGATTGTGATTTCTAAAAATCATCCCAGCAACTTGCGGATTGTAACAATTAGCAAAAATAAATTTCTCAGCCACATCAATAATTTCTGGATTATTTGCCTCACAAGTATCCCAAGGTAATCGCATCTGTCCAGGTGATGCTTTTTTATCTTTGCCCTTAATTACTTTCGGCAAAAATTGATTACCCCAAGAATAGTGTTTTTCTGTTTTCGCTTTTGATTTGTACTTCTTACAAAAACCTCGATATTTAGCAGCACATTCATTCAAAGTTTTACCCAACACTAAAAAAGCCGGATGCCAAGTTGTTAAACCATCATCCCCAAGTCGGTCATAGACTCCATAATTACTAAAATCATAGAAAAAGCCTTCTTGCATTCCTGCTGCTTTCGGATTCGCATGAATATACCGCAGCGTATTCAATGCTCGTTGATAGTCACTTTTGTCAAATCCTGTACTGTGATAACGTTTTTCCCAAAAATGTCCTGTACGGTTCAACATTCGGTTAAAACACATTGCCGTGTACCAATTTATCCAGTGCATGATTTTGGGTAAATCGTTCGCTTGTGCTGGCTCAAGTAGATAGTGGACATGCTTAGACATAATACATAGGGCATAAAGCTTAAATTGGAACTTAGCCAATGCCTTTTTGAGAGCATAGAGAAACACCTGACGGCATTCGTGACGCGTTAATTTAAACTCGCGGTTATTGCACCGAGTAGTGACGCGATCGCTGTATCCTAGTTTTAAGTCGCGCTGTGACCGTGGCATAAAAAGAACTTGTCATCCTCTAATCCTCCCCATAATATCTATGCCCTTTAACATTTTTTCTAAACCCCCAAAACCTGAACCCGCAGAGATGACTGGTTTAATCAAAATATCGGGATGTGACAACCCTAAGCGGCGCGGGGATGTGATTTTTGTTCATGGGTTAGGTGGTCACGCACGAGGAACTTGGCATCCACAAGAACTACACAACGATGATAATTTCTGGTTAACGTGGCTTGCACAAGAAAGACCAGATTTAGGTATTTGGTCTTTTGGCTACAAAGCTGAACCCTTTGAGTGGAGAGGTTCAACAATGCCACTCTTTGATAGAGCTAGTAACTTACAAGAATATTTAGAAGTTTATGATTTTGGAAAATACCCAATAATTTTTATCGCTCATAGTATGGGTGGATTATTAGTAAAAGAAATGCTGCGTAATGCTCAGACATTTCAAAAAAAAGCAGTTATTCAACAGACAAAAGGCATTGTATTTCTATCCACTCCTCACACTGGTTCTCATCTTGCTAACTTAGTCGATAAAATTGGTATTTTGGCACGAACCTCTGTCAGTGTTGATGAACTGAAAGTACATATTCCCCAACTGCGTCAACTTAATGAGTGGTATCGGCAAAATGTTGATTTTTTGGAAATTGCTACAAAAGTTTATTTTGAAACAAGACCTACCAGAGGCTTTTTAGTTGTAGACCCAGATAGTGCTAACCCAGCCATCAAAGATGTCCAACCTACCGCTACAGATGACGACCATCTTTCTATCACCAAGCCAAAATCAACAGAGAATTTAGTCTACAAGGGAGTGAGTCAGTTTATTAAGCAACAATTGCTAATTAATCTGGGCACGGTTGAACAAGCAACACCAAAAGTAAAAGAGAATAATTCCTCAGTGATTTTTGAAAATACTGATGGTCAAGTTCCTCTTAACTCCCCCTTTTATATCGAGCGTCCAGAGGTGGAAATTAAATGTTATGAGTCTATCCTCCAACCAGGGGCGTTAATCCGCATAAAAGCGCCGCAAAAGATGGGGAAAACTTCTTTAATGAGCCGTATTCTTAACCATAGTAAACAAAAAGGTTATCGCACAGTTTCTCTTAATTTATGGAGTAAAGAAAATCTTACCGATCTCAGTAATTTTTTACAGGCATTCTGTGCAACTCTGAGTTATGAATTAGGGCTAGAAGAACAAATAGATAAATATTGGAAAGGACGCTTAAGCAGTCAAGTTAACTGCACTAATTATTTAAAAGACTATTTATTAAAAAATCTTGATGTTCCCCTAGTATTAGGCTTAGATGATATTGATAAGATTTTTCCTTATCCCGAAATTGCTCAAGAATTTTTTGCTCTACTCCGAGCTTGGCATGAAAACGGTAAAAATGAAGAAATTTGGCAAAAATTGCGTTTAGTAATTGCACATTCTCAAGAAGTATATGTTTCCTTAAATGTCAATCAATCCCCCTTTAATGTGGGGTTATCTGTCGAAATAGGAGAATTTAATCCCATACAAATAAAAGAATTAGTCGAACGACATAAATTAAATTGGTCAGAGACACAAATCGGACAATTAAGGGGAATGATTGATGGTCATCCTTATTTATTAAGGACTGCTCTTTATCAAATCGCCACAGGTAATTTAACTTTAGAACAATTTCTGAAAGTTGCCCCCACTGACGAAGGATTATTTAGAGGCTTTTTACATCCCTATCTTTCACTGCTGGAAGAAGATAAGTTGTTAAAAACAGCGCTCCAAAAAGTGATCAATAGTGATATTCCTGTAAAGTTGTTAGATTCTGTACAAAGTTTTAAATTACGCAGTCTAGGCTTAATTGAATTTAAAGGAAATGAAGTTCAATGCCTTTGTAATTTATATCGCTTTTATTTCCGAGAACGCCTATCCGAATAATTACACCAGGATTTCATCTGGCAAGTAGCTGTATTTATCTCACTGGCACAATGCCCGTCGTAGACATCGCTCTCACCAAGAACAGCATTGTTTTCCACTTTGTAGTGCTACTTTAGCACTACGAGTTTTTGTCTTGTGATCGCTATGCTTCCGTGATTAACTCCCTCAGAACACCAGCCTCCACTGCTCCCTGTGCCTGTCTTAACACGATAAATTTGCTTAACTGAACCGTATTGAGATATAGAACAACAATTGTCCAATATTGGCGGCTATAAAAGGACACTTGCCACTGTCCTAACCCCATTGATTAAAACGCTTCACCTTCTCCGATCTGAAGCACATTGGGGTAAAAATCATCAAAGGGTCTTTCTACAGTTTCAAAGGCTTCTAAGGCTTGACGTTTATCAATGAACTGGTGCGCTTGTTGCTTATCTAAAATCCAATGATTTCTGATATCAAGGTAGTAACTTACATTATTCTCGTAAATGCCACTTACTACCCAGCGATAATTTCTAGACGGGATCTTAGCATTCATTGTAGACATCTTGCGAGTTAAAGCAGACTCCCTAACTCTGCCACAGCAAGAACAAACATTTTCTTGATGGGCTTTATATTCACAGCATTTATAACACCAGATTGTCTGCATAGAAAGCTATTACTAAGGATGGAATTTCGGACAATAATAACAGCGTCACGCTTGCTGCTGCTACCAGTCAAGTAGAGAGGCAATCAGTGCCTCCTCTTTCAAATCCTGCCCATTCATTTTTTGAGGCAGTCCCAACTCACTCTTCTGTTTTCGTGCAGCCTATAGGGTTAAATTTTTGATATTGTCGATGGTTAAAGTACGATTTTTCAGAACTTCTAGTTTCTGATAGCCGTAACGGTGTATTTGCTCAAAGGTGTAAACTTCTGAATATCCGTTATCCCAATCTATTTTGGCTTTATTACCCTTAACGTCGGTGATCGTCCCAGAACAGCCACCGCTTTTTAGCCGATCTCCTCTAGTCCAAGAACTGTCAGGTGTAGTTTCACTCTCTAATTCCAATTCCACATCGCCTAAAGCTGCGAGTTTTTGAGCAACGATTTGAGGTGAATCAATAGGCCCGGCAGGAGTAACACTTTCTAAATCAAGACATAGCTGCACTGCAACCGGGGATTTCTGTTTCTCGTTGTTAATGCAATTGAAATGCTGTTTATCTAACTTTTGTTGCTGTTGAAAAGCCCAGCGTTGAGCATTATCTTTAAACCATTTGGCAATAACATCAAGAATGGGAGTTTTGTTTTCTCTAACAGGATTGATTTCATTGGGTGCAAAAAGTTCCGGCTGTAATGTCATACCTGAAGGTAACAGATTAAATGCTTCATGCAATAGCTGTTCTAGGTTATGTGCAATATAACCAGTATATTTGCAGACTCGAATATAGGCAGTATGTAGATAATTAGCTACAGTTTTTATGACTGTAATAGCTTTTTCATTATCTAAATTTAGACGTACTAAATGATTGATTGAGCTAGCAGCATTTTTTACAAGACTGTAAACCATTGTCGCTTCAGCTTGTAAAAATAAATATTTGTTATCTTTCTCTAGTCTTGCTAGTTCTTGAAGTGTGGATTTTAAATTTTGAGCTAGGCTTTCAATTGCAGAAAATTTATTTTGGCGGAATTTGATAAAATCTGTCATATTTTATGCCTTGTTTAATAAAATTAGTTGAGCATTTTTAAGGATTAAATATAGCAAGATGCACAGAGATTAAGGTGTATAAATAGGAATTTTATCTAAAACTAATTAATGCTGGATATCTGCCGTAAGTGTCCAATGGTTCGTAACTATGCCGTAGGCTAAGATGCTTTCAGCATGAGGATTGCCGTAATTTGAGCGTATGCCGTACAAAAACAATAAACTACTTGCGTGCAGTCTCTAAAATTTACGGCGCTACGGCAGATACTTTACCAATCAGGTAATAAATAAGTATTGTTTTCACCAGTGTTGAGCTTCTCGAATTGAATTAATTCCTTTAAACCAGCAATTAATTCTTGTTCTGAGTAGCTGGTGAGTCTGTCAGCTTTCTTCAAATCACGTAATGTCTTTGGGACTTTATTTTTCACATTTTGGAAGTATTCTAAAACTTTGCTGGCTACTTCACTTAATTGCTGTTGGTGTTTTGATTCTTTAGTGCTATCATTCAAATCAAATTCCAAGTCGAAAACTCTATCGAGATAAGTTTTTTCATCAGCAATAAAATTAGACTGTTTCGATAATTTAGGCATCAGTGCCACAACAAAACCACCCAGGGAAGCAATCAATATAGGACGTAAGTTTTTATAGGATATGGGTTTGATCTGAAGGTATCTAGATTTAATCTCTTCCCTTTCTTGCTTACCAGGGATAATGTCACCCCTATTTAAAATCAACTCCAGCACCCCATACGATTCTTGTTCTCTAGCATTTTTGATGTACCTGTTACCTAATAACAGTAAATTTAGGCAGAGACGAGTTTGAGAATCCATCTTTTCAATCCCCAATGCACCCAGATTAAAAGACTGAAGGGAAGCAAAAAATTTGGTGTTAAACTCTCTGCCAATCAGTAAGACATCTAGTAATTTACCTCCATAGTTCCAGTCGGAGTAAGCTTTACTGAGTTGGTCAGCGATAACTAACCAATCATCCAAAATCAGTATTAGCGGCGGTAATGATTCCCGCTTATGTTCGGGTAACTGCTTACGTTGTTTGTAGGAGTCGTAAAAGCGATCGATTGTGCGTTTAGCCGCTTCTGGTTGCTCCTGATCAAAGACAATTACTCTACCTTTGTCCCGTAAACCGCAAAAGCTATCATTTTTCGCACTAATTACCCAAATATCAGCACTGTTGTCATCATCCAGAATCCTTTGAATCAGGTAATCAAGGGTAACGGATTTCCCTGAGCCTGGGGCAGCAACTAAGGCAGTAGAACCATCAGAACGGGCTATGGTTTGCAATGTTGTTAGTGCTTCAGTCTCTGATGGGTGAAGATAATCGCCTGTTGACACTGGTTGAGGTGCAAATGTTGACTGTTGTACTTGTTCTTGCACAGTTCCGGGTGTGCTATGTGGTAATTGTGCGGCTGGCTGTTGCTGTGGCTCAAATTTCTCAAAGCTCTGCCCCCCATCTAACAAGTGACCAAATTCGTAATAATCATCAGCCGACATAGCCATGAGTAGGGCTGTCTGCTGTTGTGGGGTAATGCTAGCTATAAACTGCTGTCTGGCTTCTGCGATTTTGACACCACGCAAGTATTTCAGCAGTTCGTTACCAGACAGGTTTAACAGTTGCTCACCAAGTTTTACGCTTTTTGATGCTCTAATACCTTCAAACTGTTTGGTAGCTCGGTAATGAGGTCTGATATCTGCCAGATAATCCTGTGCCTTACTGGTTGCCCATAACCCTATCCCCCCGAACGCGATCGCTGCAATACCCAAATGAATCTTAAATGGGTTGTCGGCTGGCAGTTCGCGCAATACGTACAAGCTTTCATGCTGGAGGAATGCCCAAGGGTTAAAGTTTGGGTTGCTTGTCCGGTACTGATTAGCCTTCAAATATGGTTCTGGGATTTGCGATCGCTGTTCATAGCGACAATACTTTTTACCCAGCAATAGTTTTTCTGGATTGCCCTCACCAGCTTGGATGGGTGCATCGTGGATTCTGGCTGATTTTGGGTAGAAACAGATGTCTTTTTTAGCTATGCCGTCGCCGATATGGGCAGCTATGCCACAAACTACAGCACTTGCCACAGACAGTTTGACAGCCAAACCTAAACGCGGTGGCAGGCTGTAGGAGCGCTGATTTAGTTCTGCTGGTTTAACATCTTTCATTATCTCTTTTTCCGTAAAAATAAGTACAATGTAATAGCTGCACATACGGAAAAGCCCAGCAAGAAGCCAAAATGATTTTGACTAGGTTGCTGAATACCTTCAAACTCTCTCACCTGCTGAGTAAATACTTGAAAACTGCCACGGGCTACAAAGTCCATCTGTTGGGCATCCCCGGTTAGCTTCCAAGAACTAGCAGCCAGCATCGCGGTGCGAGTCACACCAATAGCCAACTTTTGACGATTGGTAATTTTGGGAATCAAACCATTTTCAAAGCGCAAGTAGCAGAGGGTAGCAGCGAAAGAAGCACCCACTGGTAAGCCAGCAATAACGGCGGGGAACAGTCCCACACTGCCAGCCAGATACAGAGATTGCGTTGACGTGAGTTGAAAACCTGCTAAAACTGCACCTTGGGCAATACCACGAAATATAGTGATAGAACTGTCAATTTCTGCGATCGCCTGTTGGACTTGTTCACTGTCGTATTCATCGCCAGTTACGGAGGTAGGCGAATCGTCAACAATCTCAGCATCAAAATAAATAGGCGTTTTCTGATTTTTGGTTAGCATTGGCCAAACCTTGTAAAGAGTTATCCCCAGGGGTGAACCCTGGGAATTTACTTGTTAGTCAATCAACCGTCTAAAGAAACCTTTCACCCCTCGCATGGCGTTAGAACCGTGTCTGTGGATGTCTTTTAGTGTTTCTTTAGCTCTGTCTGTGGGTGAAAGTCCTTGCTGTTTGTCCTTTACCTGCTGCCAAACCTGAGATTGTGCTTTGGTAGCGTCAATCTCAATGACTCTGAGGGCGGCACGGTGCGATTCACCAAGCAGGTTGAGCGTCCGTCCGTGCCGAAACTGTTCTTGGGCTAGCTGGTTGTCAGATGCAATAACTTTTTCCTGTAGGCCATAGCCCAAACGCACATCGCTGACTCTGACTTTTGACCAACCATCAGCCATTTTGTTGATGCTTGTACCTGCGGCGGTGAGAAACTGGGTTTCTTCTGCCATAACAGCTTCAGTTGCCTGCAACCCTTGGTTTAAGTTACCGAATACCGCCTTGGCATTTTGGGCGCGTTGGGTTTGCTTAATTCTGAAATCTGCCACCTCTGCGGCGGCGGTCTTGTTGCCGTCGAGTGCTTGGAATATGGTTTCTTGGCTGATGTTCGTTAAGGACTGTAAAGCAGCGTATGTGACGGGTGCATCCAGCTTGAGTTTTACTGTTTTGCTCATGTTTGCTCCTCTGCCCAAATAATTAAACCTCGTTTATCCAACTCATCCAGGCTGACAGCATTGATTTCTTCTACCACCTCATCTGGCAAGATTCGCATCAGCAATTTCATCAAAACCTTCATAGCTATTCACCCCAATAATTCATCTCACCCAGTCTGGATTGGATGGATTCAGCACGTTCAATCACATCCTCGCCAATGCCCAATTCCTGCATTACCTGAAACGGGTAATCTTCACCCTCCGCCAGTGCAAAAATCAGATTGTCAGGGACTAACCCACCTAAATTAGCTAAAAACTGCCCGTGAGCTAGGGGATGCGGTGTATCATCAATAGTTTGATAGCTGTCATAAGCTCCTGTTGAGTCCCAAGTCTCATTCTGCAAATATGGCAGCGTCTCTTGAATAATCTGCTGATCTTCAGTGGTTCTGCCTAAATCTGGTTTCGAGGGATCATCATTAGCCACAATGGAGGCGGCTGAGTGTGCCAGTTCCGGGGCGCATCCATTGTTAGTTAGCGCGTTCAGGGCTGCAAAGAAGATGTTGTCGCTCATCTTGTAAAATCCTTATATATTGATACCTGATGCTGTTGGCAGGCGATTCGCATTACTGATTGGCGTTAGTGGGTGCGAATCGCCTTTGATTTGACATTCAGATTGCAAGGTATTGAAAAACTGACTAACATCACCCAGAGTGATATCACAATAAAATTGCAAAGCTTGGTATTGTGGATGTTGAAGAATTTGTGTGAGCAATTGTTGGATTTGTACAATCAATTGGGGTAATGATTGCCGACTCATATTCACCTCAAAATAAGGACAATTGCTGTGATTGTTGATTGACGACAGAACTGTTTGTAGATAAGCCTTCTACCGCATAACAACGAGTAGTTAAAGCTTTATCATTCAGCTTGATATCTGCCTTCTTCTTCTCTCCAGAAAGAGGACGGAAGATATACTGTGGAGCTTTGACTGTGCCTGTTTTTTCTAGATATCGGTACAAAGTTCTATCTATTTGATAAACGCCCGATTGAGTCAGTAATGTTGAATCATGGATGCGAGTGAGATTTTGCATTAGTTTTCACTCCCACCTTTTAACGAACGAACAAGAGTGTCACCGTAGTTCACCAACAGGATGGTAAATAATTGTGAATATGTATTAATTCCTGTTTGCTCAATGATTTCCTTGGCTTTAGGTATGTGCTTCTCGTCCAAGACTACACGGGTCTGATTCATAACTTAAGACTCCTAACTAATAGCTGACCTTTCAGTTTTTCGGTCGTTTGTTCTTGTGGAGAGATTTGTGGAGTTAATGCAAGATTTTCTGTTTCAATTTTTTGAATCTGAGGCAAAACATTCATCGTATTGCCTGCTAGATATTCACTAATCAAGAGATTTGTGGCAGATGTGACGCTAATTCCCCTCTCTGTTGCATATTGAGACACCCAGGCTTGATGACGTTCATCTAGTCTGACTTTGGGGTTAATTGTCCCTGTTTGGGGCAGATACGAAAGCTTGAGAGACCATTGATGTTTGATTGCGTCCAATAGCAGATTTACAGTGTCACTCAGTTTGGAATAGTTAAGTGAAAGACGGACTCCTTCAACTTTGCTGGCGACTTGAGCCGCTAAACGTACTTGCATTTTACATAGCCAACAATGCTTGAATGTTTGATAGTTGTGGATTGGCAGGAATGTAGAACCCTTGTTTTGCACTCAGCTTTTGACGGACTAAATTTGCACATCCACCAATCAGCATCACGTTAGTAACGTCTGCAAGATAGTCATTAGCAGCTGTAGAGATGCTGTCCATCAGATTGTTAAACCAGTTTTCTAACAACCCTGGAAAGACTGAGCTAAAGTCATATTTACGTCCGTAAGTGAAAGAACCGTCTGCGATCGCGTCCATCATCTTCGCCACTTTAAAAGCAACGTTATCGCGCTTGGCGTAACTCTGCATCAAATCACTATTGATGATGTCGTTAGCCAGAGAGACACCGCCCACTTTGGGAATTGAACGACGGGTGAGAACTTCCGAGGATGGGGTAATGACAACATAATTAGTTGTACCGCCACCGATATCAATAGCGAGTGTGTCGCCGTCCATGTCAAGCTTGCCGTTTCTGTAAGCATTAATTACAGCAACATCTGTCTCAAGGAAAAATTCAACGTTTTTGATTCGGTGTCTGTAGTTTGTGCCGTTGACGTTAATTTGATGCTCTGCAACTAGAGTCCGTCTGATTGTGTCTTCGTGCCATTGAGAATGTTCTGGGACGAGAAAGCGGACAACACCATCAAAATCCTGCCGCAATCCAGCCAAGGTGAACGGTTTAAAGAATTCTGGCAGGTCTTTACCCCTTTCTGCTGCGGTTTGTGAATTTTTCTGCTTAGTAGCGCGGTCTCCGAGGACTAAAACCTTATCATCAAGTTTGACAGAGGGTGAATTATCAGTGTCCAAATCTCTAGCACTGGTATAAGTCACATCTTGGAAGACTGAACGGATGACGCGAGGTTTTTCACCTTTGAGGGCGGTGATACTGCTGTAGTTTCCGATATCTGCACAGTAAATATTGATCACTTGCAATCTCCTGATAAAGCTAGTAGCAGCCGTTTTTGGCTGTTGCTAACCTTTGCAGATAGCTATATCGGTTGTGATTGTTTTGTTTACTTATTAATACAGACATTTACAGAGGTGTATTACCTCAAAATTACCTATCACGTCCTGGCTTTTATGGTTTTGTTATGAACTGTTCTTTTAACGTCTATTAAGAGTATAGCTAGTTAGCTGACTAACTAGCAAGCTGCTTAAGCATTTAAACATCTTATCCGTTTAATGATAAAATATCGATCAGCTTATATGTTAGCTAGCTAGCTGACTAGCTGCTATATTATTGAAGTGAAAGAGTTTGGTAGATGAAATTGATCTGTAAACTAAAAAATTTAATGGAAAAAGAAGGGATTAGCCAATTAGCGCTCTCTCAAGCCACAGGACTAGCACCTGGTACGGTTGGAAAACTGTATAGAAATCAAGTCAATAGGATAGACGAGAGAACAATTAAGGAAATTTGTAAATACTTTCGCCTAAAGAGTGTTTCAGATTTATTTGAAATTGAATGGGAGGAAGCAGACTAGGTTAAGAAACTGCATAGTCCCTATTTGCCATTGTTCAAGCTTCAGGTATTCGCTTTACGCATATCAACATAATAACTAATGTGTAACTAAAATGGTGTCACTATAGTTTCACTTTAGTATCACAGTTTTAAATATCTTATTCAAAAACTATTAGACTTGCTGATACTAATGTGGTATCACTTTAGTTAGAGTAGACGTAATCAATCTAATGTAGAGATAGAAAAAATTATGATTACTTTCATGCCCCGCCAGAAAAAACCGACAACAAATAGGACAACTCGATATTTAAATGAAATCGTTGAGGCTCTGGACAAATACGCAGAAGACCAAATGATTAGTTCTAATGCGGCCGTAAATAAACTTTTAAAAGACCGATTAACCGAATTGGGATATATGCAACAAAACTAACACTCGCCAAACGTGACGAAGGAAAATCAACCAAACAAGCCAGATTATGATTTTGATCTAGTGACAGACCCAAGGGACTGGTCAGCACGTCAATAAAAACAAAATTAACTCAATGCCTTCAAAAGACGTAAATACAAGAAATGGGTTGATTGCAGCATGAAGGAAACATCATTAAAATTACTTAACATTTCAGGAGGGCTATTTAAAAAAGCGACCACTCCAACCAAGGAGCGATCGCTGTTTGTATGTAATTGTTTAAATGTTCGCTTGAATGTTTTAAGCCTACAAGACCAGACAGACAAATCTGTTTTTATACGGTCGAGCCGCTTTTCATGCTACTCTAGCGAGAGTAAGTCTGCACGTAAAACTACAGTTAGTTTTTACAAGGGAGGTAGTAACGACCAAAACAGCATATTCAGATAGTCAGAATAAATGTGAGTCGTTGTAGAACTGTTTCGGTGCCATAAAGACTGTGCCGGTCAAAACACCAAATTGTTCCAAACTGACGAGGACTCACCACTCGTAATCAACCTGTGTGTACTTACCAACCTATCACTTGTACTTGTACAAGTACCTGCTGGCTGTCTGTTGCCAATATTAGCACACAGGCGGGATACTTTATGCTTTTTTTTGGACAAATAGTAAAAAAAGCATCTACCGCGACAATTGATCCCAACTCTGAATTCAAGCGGAGTATTGGCAAAAGCTATTGAGCCAAAAATAATTAAGGGATGATTCTCCGGCTAGATGCCTCGCAGAAGAGGATAACGTCGTGAATAATGGATTTTTTCAATCAAAAACTGCACTTTTTTTTCTTAAAAAAATAATACAGAGGGCTGATTTCTGCTTTCTTTACTACCCACAAGCTAGCGCCAGGTATTACACCAGTCGCTGGTCAAGTTGTGTCAAGTAGGTAAAAAAAAGAAATCGGCTAGCTGCCCACACGCCAGACATACGTTTAGCGGTTAACGACTAACCGGCAATATTTTTAAAGCAATTTCAATGTAGCAATGTCTGGGTCATAAAGGCAAAATTAGTGCAACTTAAATCAGGTGACATCAACCCTCTAAAACTGACTATGAGAGCTTCAGGCTAAGAATTACAGCCATTTTCACAAGAAAATTAATTTTTGAGCAAATTGGAAAATTTTTGTTTGTAGCCGTTGGTGACATTTGATATAAACACCGCTAATGAACCTTCAAATGAGAGGGTAGGGGGTAGGGTTTAAGAACCAAGAAGGGCTTAGGGTATTGGATGTTGGGTGTAGGAAAAGATTATCGATTACACCCTACGCCAAGACCCCAGACCACAAAAGATACACCCCGAACCTAAAAAGTGTGGGTAGCTCCGATGAACCAATCATCATCATCGGAGAGAGAAAAATGGCAAAAGCCAAAGCAAACACAGCAGCACAATCTACCCTAGAGCCATTAGATCAACTAGGACAAAGGTTTCTAGAATACTTCCATCATGGTTGGGGATTCATCTATGCCCCCACCCCAAAAAGTGGTGAACGCCCACAGTGGCAAACAGAAACCCGCTACCCCTTACAGCCGCGTAACCTGTGGCAACAATACTTAAACCCCGATGTCTTAATAGGACTGCGGTTTACCAAACAAACCAACTACCTACTAATAGACCTAGACAGAAAAAGCCAGCTACACCCATCAAACAGCCAAATAAAATACCGACAGCTACTAGCCAGCCTAGAAGAAATCGGCTTATGCAGACCAATACCCATACAATCAAGTGATAGTGGCGGACTGCATATATATTATTTCCTAGAAGAAAAACAACATTCCTATACCTTAGCCTGTGCCATCCAGCAGACCCTAGAAGCAGCAGGCTTCAAAATCAAAGGAGGAGAACTAGAAATATTCCCCAACTGCAAAGTGTACAGCAAAGGCAGCCCCAGTAACTTTAACGCCCATCGCTTACCCTTACAGACAGGCTCATACATACTCGACGATTGCCTAGAACCGTGGTCAGACGACATCGAAGACTTCCTCAACGCCGCCGACTGGTCAGCAAAAGGGCAAGACTACGAAGCATTAGCCCAAGCACTAGTCCGAGCCAACAGCAAAAAAATTATAAAATTCCCCTACCGTCAGCGCAGTGCAGCCGAGCAATGGAAGCAAGACCTACAACAACGCATCTCTGAAGGATGGACAGGAAACGGACAGACCAACGAACTGCTCAAAGACATAGCGTGTTACGGCATAGTCTTTCGCCAATTAAGCGGACAGACACTAGTAGATCATATAGTGATCACAGCCTGCCAATCCCCAGGTTATGTAAACTGGTGTCGCCACCAACACGAAATCGAACAACGAGCCAAAGAATGGGCAAGGTGCTGTGAAGGATTTTACACCCCGTACCCAGGCACACCGCAACGGGTAAACAGTTATAAAGAACAATTTGGCAGAGTAGATGAAAATAAAATTATCAACCTGCACCCTAATGAACAACGTCAGCAAGAGACAATAGAGCGGATTCGTTCTATTGTTGCACAGTTACAACAAACTCTAACATTTCCAGAACGGACAAGCGATCGCGCTCTAGCAATAATCGCCGCATCCAAAGCCCAGTATGGCAAAGGAGTAAGTCAGACAACCCTGCACAAACCAATATACCTACCCCTATGGCATCCCGACCATCAAGAAAAAAACGCATCAAAACAGCCTGTAAATGACCTTCTAGAAAGCAACACAGCGATTTTATATCCTGAAAAATATCCCCAAATACCAGACCCGTGGTTAGAAGAATCGCAGTCTGAAACTCAGACCAAACAAGGGATACAGGAGCAAACAGCAAAAATTTACACACTCCCCCCATATATGAAGGTTTTGTACTTGAGTTCAGCTAAAGCGTTGCCGCCAGCAACGCAAGAAGCTGAACTTAATCAAATTCAAGAATCTTCTCAAATTCAAATTCAAGAATTTTCTCCCAGTTTTAATTCTTCAGATCCTAGTTCTAATTCTTCAGAAATTTCAAATTTTACCAATCATAAGCAAAACCTATACCAACCTTTCCGAAGCGAATCGTTTGATGACAATAAGCAAGACTTATCAAATGAGGAAACAATTACTGGGTTAGGTATTTCAGACGTAGTAACCACTGCTCATAGTGATGTTGATAGCACTTGTGAAAACACTTTAGAGGGTGAACATACCTCAGAAGCCGAACCCTCTGTACCAGTTTCTATACCAACTACTACACATCCGAATTTCAGGTGTGTAGATTCACTACCCATTCCTGTAGAAGCAGATGATCCACTTGAACAGCAAACCTTTAGCCCAGATGATTACCGTCAGGCAATCAGACTGAAACTTCAGGCAACTGCTCAAGCACGTCATTGGCTGAAATTATACTGCACTATAGAAAAGTTATCCTTCCTGCCCCAGGAGCGAATCAAACTAGAAAAGGTGGCCATGCGTCTGCTAATGCTAGAATCGCCGTCGCTGATTTTACAACAGGAAGCGCAGGAATGGCTGGCAAGTAACCCCTCTGCCCTAGAGATGGCAGAGCGTTTAAAACAAAGCAGACATGACTACAAGCTATAGAATTTGCGATCGTGCAGGCTTTTGATTAAAAATGATTGACTTAACTGCAAAAACTCAATAAAAACCCCACAATTAAGTGGGGAAATTAGAACCTGGATGTTTAGAACAAATGTACTATACAGTGTGATAGAAAGCAAATTTTTTGCAGTGTTTTTTTTCTAAACGTAGTATTTCGGAAAATGTTACTCAATCGGCATTAAGATAAAGCCTTTAAATTTTTCTATCTATGAACCATTTTTATAAAAAATTAACAAAAATAAATTGCCCCATTCTGAATAAACAAGAGCATAAAAGCGGTTAAAGATGTGCAACGGTGCAACCATAGGTGCGTTGTTGTGACTGATTTTAGTTTTTATGGCATTTTTGTCATAAAAAAGATAATTATGTCCCAGAAATGGGCATCATGACATCAAAATAACTGTTTTTGATGCCAAGCATAGATATTAAATGATGTCTAATAAAAATAGATAAATAAAGCTGTAGTAAAATTTATTTTTGTATAAGTGAAATAAATAGTAAATTTTGCACAAGTAAAGTCTTTTGTCAACTATTCATAGTAATAAAAGTTTTCCTAAAATCGGGTTTAATAGTAAAAAAATATATAGAAATTTGAATTAAATTTACAAAACTGGTTTGGTTCTAGTTAGTTGCACTAGAGTTTCTTTATTGTTCCTTTGCAAAATAATTGATTTTGACAGGAAATCAGATTTATCCCTAGTAATTAAAGTGTGTCTTTTTGGCAAAGGACAGTTAAGCAGTTTCCTAGTCTTTGTTATGCAGATAAAACACTTACCTTTGACTTTGGCTCGGCTCAAAGCATCTATATCAGCAAATGAACGTGCTGATATTAGAGCAACAAAAAATAAAGGTTCAAAAAGCTTATTGAAGATATTTTTTCAGGTACGTTGGCAGCTTGTTTCAGTCACTACAACGCTTTTAATTGGTTTACAATCGAGGGCAGCTAGAGCAGATTCCATATTTTCTAATGCACAAAAAGCAATGGAATGTATAATTACTAGTGCCTCAGCAGGTGGAGCGATTACGAATGCAGTCTTAACTAGTCTGCCAATGATTTTATTTACCGCCTTGACAATAGTTTTATTCGGTTATTTCTGCTTCTCTATTTATCAAGGAGTTGCGGCGTATGGACGTGGTGAAGAAGTTAGTAATGTCATTCAGCAGCCAATTTTTACCTTCATATCTGTGATATTGATTGTAGTATTCCAATCACTGCTTTTTGGCAATAACTCAGCTTGTAGCTAATGACCGAAGAATTCAGGAGTCAGAATAATTTACATTAAGTAAATTCAAAGAATCAAAATCAATTAGTGACAGATACCCTAAATCTGGTTCAGATAAGCTTTTTTCTCTCCCTCTGTTTGCTTGCTCCTCCTGTCTGCTTCAACAAATTAATTTCCATTTTCTTAACTGAACCGTATTGGTAATATCTTGCGGAATTTAGCTATGAAATCATAGCTAAATCAGAATCCATTCTGGCTCCTAAACAGCATTCATTTAACGGCAGTTGCTACAAATAAAAAAATTACGAGGATGCACTGCCTTCTTGATGCTGATAAGCTAATCAGCATTTAAGTTGCATTAAAGTAGGGCTTTAGCCCTTACTACAAGCGAATCATTCTGAAAAAATGAATGACGATTAGCTTAATACCTGTACTTATTCTGAATCCTGAATCCTGAATCCTGAATCCTGAATCCTGAATCCTGAATTCTGGTTTCTGACTTCTGACTTAATGGCAATTTATAAAAGCTCATGAAACAAGAGATAATCAAAGTCAATCAGAGCTTAGGTGAAAGCCCCAAGTTTGGCCCGTTTACAGGTAGACAGTTCGTAATTTTCGCCGGAGTATTTTGCTTAGTTTTTGGACTGCTCTGCTTAATTCTCGGATTAGATATATTTTGGGGTTTAGGGTTGGCATTTTGGGCTAGTTTATCAGTAGCTTTCCTATCAGGAGATAAGCCTTATCTGTATTGGTCAAAGATTTATCCTATCCTCCCCAGATGGACAAGAGGATATGCTAATTACACCTCACCACAGCAAAAGAAAAAAGTCGGTGCTAGAAAAGTAAAGCTAACTCGTTCATCTAAACCTAAAACCCTCAATCCCTTTGAAGATTGGTTAGATTTGACTACTATAGTCAGACTCAAAAAAGATTCTTATGTCGTTGGAGCTTATCTACTAAGTAAAAAGAATCTGACGGAAAGTAGTAACACCCTGCAATTAATATTTGGTTTTGCTTGTACTGGAATTCATCCTTTATTCCATTCAGAACAAGAAATAGAAGCGGTGGCTCAAGCCTTTGAAAACGGCTGTAAAGAAATTCCCCAAGGCGAAAAAATCACTTGTCGCTGGAGTTCATTCTGCGATGATAGTGATAGTACAGATTATTTAATGCAACGTTTGAATAACCCAACTTCTCTAGAAAGTGAGTTTTTAGACTGGGGGAGGTTAGCAAGAACTCAAAAACTGACAAAGGAGAAAGCCCGTAAAGATATCAAATTAAATATTTATTGGTCATTTACAGTCACCTCAGAATCGCTAGACACTTCAGACCCAGTAGATAAGTTTTTAGCAAAACTGACTAACTTCCTGCAAAGAAGATTCACAGATTCAGGAGTTAGTCAAATTACCAAAAAGCGATTTACACAGATTTTAACAAAAGCCCTAGAAGCCTCATTAAGATACCAGCAGATTCTCTCAGAGATGGGGTTGAATCCTCAGCCCAAAACCGACAAAGACCTATGGAGAGAACTTTGTAAAAACATCGGAGCAAAGGAAGTAATCATCCCGCATACATTGGTATTTGATGAGCAAGGGTTGAAAGAAGAAATTGACGAGAAAGCCGCCTTCGATAAACCACTAGAAATCATCAGTCAACCGCATCTCACCTCAATCATTCTCAATAATGGTGTACCTTTCGCCGATAAACGATGGATTTGCTTACCAAACGGTGATGAGAAGAAGTATGTCGGAGTAATGGTACTAACCCGGAAACCAGAAATCTTTGCTTCCACTAAACATCAAATTCGTTTCCTGTGGGATTTATTCTCACGCAACAACATTTTTGATGTAGAAATCATCACAGAATTCTCCCCGGCTGACCGAGGGATAACCCGTGCAGCCCAGCAGATGATTACCAAACGTTCTAGGGCATTAGATTTGAATGTTCAGCAGAAAAAATCAATAGATGTCTCTGCCCAAATCAATGTGGAACGCTCAGTGGAAGCACAAAGGCAACTATATACAGGAGATGTACCACTAAATTTAAGCTTGGTAGTGCTGGTTTACCGAGATACAGCAGAGCAAGTAGACGATGCCTGTAGGTTGATAGCTGGCTATATTAACCAACCCACAGAACTAACCCGTGAATATGAATATGCTTGGTTAATCTGGCTGCAAACATTGCTCATCAGGCAAGAACCGATTTTGATGCGTCCATATAATCGGCGGCAGACTTTCTTTGCAAGTGAAGTTTTGGGATTAACTAATATAGTGCAGAATAGTCCCGCAGATCATCAAGGGTTTGAGTTAATCGCAGATGAGAGTGATTCACCCGTCAAAATTGACCTATCAAAAACCAAAAATATTTTAGTTCTCGGTACAACCGGCTCAGGTAAATCAGTTTTGGTAGCTTCCATTATCGCCGAGTGTCAAGCTCAGGATATGAGCATTTTAATGATAGACCTGCCCAATGATGACGGCACAGGGACTTTTGGGGACTACACACCCTATCACAACGGTTTTTACTTTGATATTTCCAAAGAGTCTAACAATTTGGTGCAGCCCTTAGACTTATCAAAAATTCCAGAAGAACAACGGGAGGAACGAGCTAAAGCCCACAGAAACGATGTCAACTTGATTGTTCTTCAGTTAGTCTTGGGTTCGCAATCATTTGATGGTTTCTTGTCCCAGACAATCGAATCCCTTATCCCACTAGGGACAAAAGCCTTTTACGATGACCCCGACATTCAACGACGCTTTGCTCTTGCCAAGAAAGGAGGATTAGGTTCTGCGGCTTGGGAGAATACCCCAACCCTTGCAGACATGGAGCATTTTTTCTCAACAGACCACATAAACTTGGGTTATGAAGATGAAAACGTAGATAGGGCGTTGAACTATATCCGCCTACGCTTTCAATATTGGAGAAATAGTACCATTGGTAATGCTATCTGCCGTCCCTCCACCTTTGATACTGATGCCAAGCTAATTACCTTTGCCCTGACCAACCTGCAATCAAGTAAAGACGCTGAAGTTTTCGGGATGTCTGCTTATATTGCCGCTTCCAGGCAATCCCTATCAGCACCCAATAGCGTTTTCTTCATGGATGAATCCAGTGTATTGTTGCGGTTTGCTGCTTTATCGCGGTTAGTGGGTCGTAAATGCGCGACTGCTCGAAAATCCGGCTGTCGGGTCATACTTGCAGGTCAAGATATTTTGTCGATCGCTAACTCAGAAGCTGGTGAACAAATTTTACAGAATATGCCCTGTCGGTTAATAGGGCGGATAGTACCAGGGGCTGCAAAAAGTTTTTCAGAGCATTTAGGCATTCCAAAGCAAATTATTGATAAAAATGAAAGTTTTCGTCCCAATATTAAACAGCTATATACGCTTTGGCTATTGGATTATAACAACAAATATATACGCTGTCGTTACTATCCTTCCTACCCAATGTTGGCATTAGTTGCTAATAGCAGAGAAGAGCAAGCGGCACGCGACAGGTTTAAAGCAATGTACTCAGATAAGTTTCAGTGGGTGTCTGAATTTGCCAAATACTATGTTGGTTGCATTAAGCAGGGTAAGCCTTTATGAAAAAGTTAGAAATTGCTACGGTATTTGCACAATATAAAGTCTTGTTGGCTATTTTAGGAGTTTTATCTTCATGGGCATCATTTGAAGTGTGGAAGTGGCATCAGCAACAGCATGAGAAGTATATTGCCCAGAAGCAGCAAACTTGTCAAGAAATGATTGAAAATGCCAGCAATGATGTACAAAGCAATCGATTCTTAAAAGCTGCTTACTATTCATCTTTAATGCAGCAACCATTTAAAATAAAGCTAAAGCAGCCAGGAATAAATACAGATTTTATATCTGAAAAAGACTATATTTTAATGTACTCACAGCCAGCATCTTTAATACCTGAACATCCACGGTATGAGGGGAGTTTGTTTGAAAGATTATCTAAGAGAACTGATAAACAACCTCCAGCACCACTAATAGTAACTGGCAAGAAAATTTTAGGAAATAAAGCAGAGGTGATATCTGCTTGCGCTCCCAAATCTTTTACAGTCTCCTTGGAGAATTTATATGAAATCACTCAACCAGTTGACATTAGCCCCTATCTACCGCCGTTTAGCAGTTTTTAGTAGTTTAGTAATTGTATTCATTTTTTGTTCAGCTTTACCAGCTACAGCCAAATCTTCATTTCTAGAACAATTTCAGCAAGTCTTGACAAGCTTGCAGTCATACATTAAGCAGTATAGCCAAGAATTTAGCCAGCTATCGAAAGACTCGAACAAAGATAAAGACTTAGATATAGCCATCACTTCTACAAATGGAGTTATGGGTATACCTGACCCATTAAAAGCAGGTAAAAATATCAAGGTGATTGTTCAACAGCAAGATACTGATTTAGTTGAAACTGATTCTCAAACCCAAGGTGAAAATGCTCAGAGACAATGGCATCAAGCTTATACTTATGGGCTATCTGGATCTATTTTAGGTAGAGAAGGACAAAAAACTCAAGCGCAAGAAGCAGAAATCTCTAATTATGCTGTAGAAAATTCATCTAATACTGCTGATGAAGTACAAAATGATGTCATCACTCAAGACATCTTGAAAAAGATGGCAGTGCAGAATCTACAAACAACAGTTATTACTAAATCAATTCACAGTGAAGCACAAAAACAAACTAGAGCTTTATCAGCAGCCAATATCAATTTGAGTGACATTTCCGGTAGGTTAGATGAGCAAGCAAGAAAAGAGCAAGCTAATAATAATTCTAGTGCCAAGCAAATTATAGGTAGTGCCGCTTTCGCTGATGCTTTTTGGGAACAAAGCAATGCTAAATAATTTAACTAACTTTTGGTATTTACTAGAACTAACTGGAGATACAAACGCGGAAGATATAGTAGATGGTGCGATTAACGGCTCTCGCATGGTTGTATCTTCATTTAACCAAGACTGGCAAGATTTAGCTAACGGTAACAGTGAAGTTTTTAAAGCAGTGGTAGCTGTTTCTGCTTTATTGGGAGTGGTTTTTGTTTCCTTCTGGTCTATCAGTTGGTATTCTAGATTAACTCAGGAAGGATTTAGTCATGAAATTTTGAATGAGATGGTCTATCCATTATTAGTCTGTTTAATGTTGACAGTTAATAATGGACAGTTACTTGCTACCACGTCTCTGATGTTTCGTAATGTAGCGGTTAATTTGAATGACAAAGTATTAAGTATTACGCGAAATGGCATTACTTTGAGAGATGCTATTCGTACTGCCAATATGGATCAGGCTTTTGCTCTTTCAGTTCAAGCACAAATGCAAGAGTGTGAAAAAAAGCCTACAAATGGACAAGATAACCAAGGAAACATTATAAACCCAAGAGAAATATGTCAAAAAGAGAAAGCCGATGAAATTCAAAAGCAAGCTCAAGCCTATAAAAATAAATATGGTATATCCTCTTATTCAAATAGCTGGAATCCCTTAGATATAGCTGGGCAAACTATTAATTCAATGGTGCAAGCCATGTCATGGATTATATTCAGTGGCTTACAAGCAGCCTTTCAATATGTTGTGCAAGTAGCATTTTTATTAAATGCCTACATTGCACCTATATTTTTAGTAATTTCACTTTTTCCTTTTGGAGCTAAACCCATCTATGCTTGGGTTGCAGGATGGTTAGCACTGACTTTGGTACTCATGTCATACTCAATTGTTTGTGGAATGGCTGCTAGTGCAATAGTGAATGCTAGTAACAATAATCCCTTGTTCCTACAGCTAGTACAAGCAATTTTGTCTCCAATACTGGCGTTAGCAATGGGATCTGGTGGGGGGATGGCAGCTTTCTCATGTTTCTCTAGCAGTGGGAGGTTAATCTCAGGGAGGGTATTCAGATGAGATTACTGGATAAGAAAGAGATAAACTTTACTCCCTTAGTATCAATAGGGCAAGCTGTTATCTTACTCTTCTTGTTACTGATAAATCTAACTAATTCCAGTAAATTAAGTAAAATATCTAACCAGAAACCTACCTTAGTAGAACTTCAAGACGGTACTTCCATTAGAGCAATTGCTGTAGGAGAAAAAGACCGTACTGACCAAGCGATTATGGACTTTGCAGGGCGGACAATGATGAATTTGATGAGTTGGAATGCCGTTCCCAAGTCGTCTGATAGTAACTTAGATCCAACCAAACTAAAACTTGACCCCGGTGTACAAGTATCTGATAAAAAACTCACTACAAATACTTGGAGTGCAGGATTTGCATTATCAGAAGATTTTCGCGCTAGTTTTCTGCGAGAAATCGCAGCTTTAACACCGCCTGACGTGTTTAATGGTGATACTCAATCAGCTTTACTTGTACGCCATCTTTCGCCTCCTCAGAAAATAGAAGAAGGTAAATGGCGATTAGAAATGGTTGCCAACTTAGTAGTTTTTAAAGGTCAAGACCAATTAGGTAAGGCTATTTCTTTTAATAAAACTGTATTTGTGAGAGCAGTAGATACACCACCTTTACCGAATAATCCTTCTGTACCACAGATAGAGGCTTATAGAGCTAGAAAAGCGGGAATGGAAATTTACCGCATCCAAGATTTAGATTTAGGAAAGTAGCTTTATGTCAAATCAAAGTCAAGTTGTAAATACGAATTCTGAAGCTACTACTGGTGATACTTCCCATAGAAGCCAAGAATTTGCTCGGATGAATGGGGTAGAAATTTCCAATGTTTCAGAAACATCATCACCTGTGGATGAACAAAAAACTGAACCAGAAGAAATTGTCACTACTCGCCCTGTAGCTAATCACCCATTACTAAAAGGGTTAACAGTCTCTGGTGGGGTGCTGTTAATAGTTGTCATGTTTGGGACGATGATTAGCTCAATTACAGGGGCTTTGAATTCTCCCGGTGATAAGCCAGCCCAGCAAAATGCAAAAAGTATTCAGACAGATATTAAATCAGATGATGAAAATGAGGAAGGAGAGCTTAAAACAGCGATCGCTCTCACCTCTCAAAAAGGGGAGTTACAAGCTGTTACTAAAAAAAACGCTGAAACTGCACCACCAACGCCAACAATTACCCCTACAGCTACAGTCACTCCTACACCTACCGTCAAAACTCAGCCTACACCAACGCGACCATTAACTATTCATCAAGCACCACCGCCACCTACTGTTACTAGACCTAGTAGAAGCGATCGCGTGGCTGCTCAACCAGTAGTCAGACAACCTGTGTCTGCTCTTATACCTAAACCCGTAAAATCTCAAGTTGTCTCCAATCCGTTACCCGTTCGTACCACTCCTAAAGACCCGATGCAGGAGTGGTTAGCAGCTGCTAATGTCGGTAATTACTCCTCTACTGACACTGGCAATGCAGATTTAAACCAGGAAGAGGCAGAATTGGGTAATGTTCAAGTGAATGGGGGTATAGGGATAAAACCAGATAGCTTACCTCGGAGTGATCGCAATTCTTCACCACAGCCACCACCGACTAACTACGATGGCAAGCGGGTTTTAGTCGGAACTCGTGCGGCAGGTGTGATAGAGACTCCTGTAGCCTGGGTGGGTAGTGGTGTAAGTAATCAGCAGCAGCAAAATAGCCTGATTCGTTTAACTCAACCCCTGAAAGCATTTGATGGGTCTGAAGTTTTACCCAAAGATGCTTATGTTGTGGCTATGATCAATCCCACTAACTCAGAAATAGTGCAAATGACGGCTGTTTCTGTATTAGTGAACATCAACGGTAAAACCGAGGAAAAGCCACTGCCACAGAATTCGATTTTGGTATTGGGTAAAAACGGCAATTTACTTAAAGCTGAATCTCGTCAAGGTGGCAGTAATTTAGGCAATTCGCTCATGGCATCTATGCTGTCTGGTTTATCTAAGGTGGCTGAGATTCAAAATAGAGCTAATTCAGAGACAACAATTAGCTCTTTAGGTACAACAACCACTACAACAAGTAACAGTGATAAGAATTTACTGGCTGGTTTTACTGAAGGCAGTATTAATCAAATTCTCAGTAGGATGAAAAATTCCAATGAGCAGCAATTACAACAAGTACAACAGCAACAACAAGTTTTTGTAATTGAAACAGGTAAACCAGTGCAAATCTTTGTCAATCAATCAATTTCGATATGAAATTAGGCAATGAATAATGAGTTAAAAGGATAAATTCTAAATTCTGAATTTATAACTATTACACAATTTCTTGCAGATAAATCCGTTGTGATATGAAACGTTTAGGTTTTTTACTGCTAACTACGTTAGTTATCAACGCTAATACAGGCACAGCTTTAGCACTACCAGCCGCGAGAAATGTTTATTCACAAGATGCTCAAGGTAGTAATTCTCATGGAATTGACTTAAAAATTTGGGCTGGTTACGGTTTGACTATCAATTTCATTCCCACAGGTGAAACCATCAAGCAAGTGTGGTTAGGAGACCCTTCCCGCTTTGCTTTAACTTCTAATGGCAACTTATGTCAGCGTGGTGCATCAGATGAAAATTGTGGTAGTGGAGGAGCTACAATTTTATTCCTCAGACAAATTAAACCAATTAGTTTTCCGGTTTTAACTTCCAGTCAAGATGGTAGTACCGTGATTACCGTGATTACTGCTAATGCTGACGGTCAAAAACAATATCAATTTCAGTTGATTCCGGCTAGAGGTAAACCAGAATATACCAGTTTAATTATTAAGCCAGATTCGGATAAACCACAGCCGTTATTAATAGCTGAAAAACCGTTAGTTAATCACAATAGATTAAACAATACCAATAATATTACCAATAACACCGCACCTCAAAAATTTGATAAAAAACCACGTTTAACAGTCAATACTTCTTCGCAAACTAGCACTGTTTCACAGAGAAATGATGCTAATGCCGTAGCTTATGGTTTAGCGGTGGCGGTGGGTAATGGCGCAATCAAACCTAAGTCTATAGTATGGCGACAAACGCAAGATACCATCCGTTTATTGAGGAGAGGTAAAAGTAGGACAGAGGCTATTAGGTTATCAGGTATTCCCCAAGAAATGTTCAATAAACTGATGCAATGGGGGCAAACTCAGTGATTAACAATAGAGCTTTATTATCAATAGTTTCTGCCTCAATAGTTGCGACATCACTTCTAGAATTACCCAGTGTCGCCAATGCAGAAATTCCAACAGTTACTTATAATTCCGGTAAATATCAATTAAAGTCTCCAGACTGGTCAAAAATCAATTGGAGTAGCTTAGATCCATTACAACAGCCCGGATATCTTGATATTTCCCCAGATATAGCCGCCAAAATTGGCTATAATCCCTCCCGTTCTTGGACAGCCGGACAGAGTATTGATTCTGTAATTATGTTGGGGGACGTAGATGATGCTTTTCAAATGTCTGCCTTCAGCCTGAAAACTATCTCTGTTATCGTACCTCTGGGCCCCAAGCTTACACTCAAAGACTTGGGATTAATGCAGTGGCAAACTCCTAACACCCTAGTCAAAGCTATTCCCAGCTTGGGCAACCTTGATATTAATCAAGTTCCACCTATTTATGATTTATTCGCGCAATCTCGTTACAGTAGCATAACTTCTAATTCAATAGCCGCAGCTACTCTAAAGTCAAACAAACCTGACAAAAATTCGCTCAAAATTGGACTGAACGGTAAGATTTCAACTATTTTAAAATCTAATCCACAAGCTGCTAATACCCCTTTGGGTAAAAAACTGGATCTAGGTCGATATCCCATCAACTCAATTCCTAGACTTAATCAGACGCAACTATCAAGATTTCCAGGCTGGCAGCAAAGCTACATTAATCAAGTGCCGGGGCTAAATCAAGTACCTTTTGACAAGATGCCACAGCCGATTAATTCGGGTTTGGATGTGGTGGGTATAGCTTCTGTGGTTTTAGGTAATTCGGAACGTGGTGATTCTAGGGCAAG
The DNA here is from genome assembly GCF_014023275.1 of Nostoc edaphicum CCNP1411. Classification (NCBI taxonomy): domain Bacteria; kingdom Bacillati; phylum Cyanobacteriota; class Cyanophyceae; order Nostocales; family Nostocaceae; genus Nostoc; species Nostoc edaphicum. The sequence goes on along the minus strand of NZ_CP054694.1, from coordinate 56,254 downwards.
AGAGAATTACTTTGTTTCTGGTAGGGTAAATCGTTCCAACAAAAATGTTGTTGTCGCCTGTAATGTGGGTAAAGAGTGTCCATTCCTAGAACTAGGTGATGTTGCAGGGCAAGCTGGCAACCTTTACGGTAAGCGATGGGCTTCTGGTTCTGCTCAGAAAGTAGACGGTGGTTTTGGGATCTTACAACGTGTTAACGGTGGTAAAGAACCAACAGGTAGGCTTGTCTACGGTTCTGGTTTCAAAGTTGTGCTAACTGGTGTAAATGAGTCCACTGGTACAGCCAACTTTGGGCTATTTTTTCGTTTTTGCATTAGCTTTCTCTGGGGTGGTAAATCTTGCACTCCCTACTTTATTGGCCCTGTACCTTGGATTCCCACTCAAGAGAATGATTTAGTCATTCTAGGGAGGGGGTGAAAATGGCTGAAATATCCAAAACTACCCAACAAGTAAAGAGAGCAGGGGGAGGTGTGCAGCAGGGGGAGAAAGATTCATTGAAAAATATTTCTCTTTACTCCCCAGCGACCCCTGCCCCCCCAGCTTATAACCTTGTTCCTGAGAATTTTAAGGATGCCTTTTTCTCCCCAATGGGTTTGGGATTACTTGTAAGTGTGGGGGCGTTAATGTTAGCGAAAGCAATGGAGGGGCGAGGGGCAACAAACAAACTAGCACGGGCGCGATGGGCAGGAGGTAGGGAGAAAACAGCAGCTCGTAAGCTGGCCTGCAAACAACTGATTGAACGCAAACATAACAGGGTAGCTTTATACATTGGTACACCTAAAGGTACTACTTTTCAGGTTGTTGACAATAAACGCATTATCAATATTCCAGAAGATAAAAGCAGACTCTATCTGCCAGATGTACAACGTGGAATTTTAGTTTGTGGCGGGGCTGGTTCTGGTAAAACCTTCTCCATGATTAACCCTCTGGTGCGTTCTGCTATCGACCAGGGACTACCAATTATCCTTTACGATTTTAAGTATGCTCACCAAGAATCGGCTACAGCTGACGCTAAAGGGCAAGCACCCAAACTAGCAGGATACGCCGCCATGCGTGGGTATGAGGTTTCTATCCTCTCCCCTGGTTTTCCTGAATCCTGCGTAGCTAATCCCTTAGATTTTCTACGGAGTGAAACTGATGCAGAGATGGCGCGTCAGTTAGCGATCGTCCTCAATCGTAATTTTAAGCTGACAAGTGGTGATGCTTTAGATAGTGGATTTTTTGCTAATGCAGGGGATCAGCTGGCACAAGCAATCTTCATGCTGGCGCGGGGTACTTGTTTTCCTGACATTATGATGTGCCATGCCATTCTCAGTTTGCCTAAATTAATTGACCGCATTCAACAAGCTTCTTTAAATCCTTGGGTAAAAGTTGCCTTTGACCAATTCTTATCTGTAGCGGGTTCTCCAGAAACCGCCGCTAGTATTGTCGGTACAACAAGCGGATTATTTACTCGCTTTATGACCCCATCCACCCTTTCTGGCTTCTGTGGTCAAACAAATATCCCCTTAGATTTGAAGGGGCGGAAAATGGTGGTTTTCGGCATGGACAAGGAGAAACGAGATGTAATTGCTCCTTTGTTAGTTTCTATCTTGCACCTTTTATGTTCTCGTAATTTGGCTGGTAAACGCACAGAACCATTAGTTTTAGCACTGGATGAATTACCAACTTTGTATCTACCAGCCTTAGTTGATTGGCTCAATCAAAATCGTGAAGATGGCTTGATTTGTTTACTGGGATTGCAAAACTTATCACAGCTTGAGAAGGCTTATTCCAAAGAAACCACCAATGCTATATTTGGCGGTTGCGCTACAAAAGCTTTCTTTAATCCCCAAGATGATGTGGCGGCGGAACGTTTTAGTAACTTCTTAGGTGACGAGCAAATCAAGCACAGAGAACGTTCACGCAGTTCCGGTGGTAAAGGTGGTGCAAGTACCTCAATTTCTGAGCAAAACAGTACCCGCAATTTATTTGAGGTTAACCAATTTAATACCTTACCGGAAGGCAGAGCCGTAATTGTTAGTCCTGGGTTTCGCTCTGGTAGAGATGTAAGTATTCCGCTATTAGAGCAAATTCGTATTCCAAAATCTGATATTAACTTGGAGGCGAAAAGTATTGAAAAGTGGTATGGACTCCAGCAACAGTTTATCTCACAATCTACTCTGCGTGAACCATCTGGGGAAGAGTTAGAAATCCGGCATTTAGAGGCAGAGATGTTATTGCCTTTAGTTGATAAAAAGGCAGAGGCGAATAACAGATTGAAAAATCTTTAGGAGGTAATTTATGACCGCAGAAAGGCCGCAGTTCGCGGAGTGTCGGGGATGTGGGGAGAATGAGGAGGAATTGAGAATGGGGGCTTACCCTGAGCGCAAACTGCTTCCCACACTCCCCACCCTATGAGTGAGAAATTCGGGAGCAAGAACTGCCTTCTTCGATAAATTTTTCCCTCAGATGGAAGGGTTACAAATTCCTAAAATTATTTATTTTTGAATTCTTGAATTTGGAGCAAAGCAACGTGACTAATTTATCTGAATACGAATTGCGATTGTTAGGCAAACTGCCGCTTGATATTGCCTCGTTAGTTAACACTTATCGAACTGATATCTTCAATGCAGCAGAGTTTTGGGATGAACCACCGTTCCCTGAAAATCATGTCCCAGAATTCATTGAAATTTACTATGGCGATGCAGAAAGCCCTCATATTTTCATAGTAAATGGAGAGCTAAAAGATTATAAAGTGACCAACTTACCTGATAACACAAAGTCAATTTCAGTTCTAATTGATGACCAATGGGCTTATATCCAAATTGAAGGAGATGTAATTCTCAATCGTTTAAGAGGTGTAGTTTTACCAGATGTCTTAGTCAGTCCATCGACTCTCATTAGTTCCTTAGTAGGAGTTACAAATCATGGATGAAATAAAATCTGAGGCGAAACAAGTGCAACATGATTATTTAGAAATCCTCAATGACATTCTGCATAAGCTGCTAGAAAAAGGAAAATTTCAAGAGTTAGACACTACTAAAGACTTATCAATTTACGTTGGCAACCAACCCAAGTATAAAGGGCATCCTGATGGCGAAGTGTCCGTAAATTTGATGACTCCAGAACTGGTAGATAAAATCAAGACGGCTATCAATGACCCGCAAAACTTGAAAGGTTCTGTCCGCATCATGATTGGTAAGGATAAGGTCTATCATGTTAAGGATGGAGAGGTTTTAAGTGATAAACTGGGTTTAAGTAGCCAGATTAGCCAGAATCAATCCCAGTCTCAACAACCAGCCAAATCAGTACAACAATCTTCGAGCATTGAGGATTTACAAAAGCAGGTAGAGGCTTTACAGCAAAAGGTTCAAAACCAGCAAAGTTTGATTGATAGTTTTGCTACTCAAAAGCAATCAAGCGTTGAAGTTACTCAAAAATTATCGACAGACTTGATTAGTCTTAAACAAGCTTTTGATGCTCAACAAAAAACTATTGAGCAATTGCAGAAGGGACTGGAAGCTATAAATAATCAAAATAACCCTGCGGTCAAGAATGCAACCTTGCATGATTGGATAAACTCGATTGAGACTAAGGCTAAGAACACTGCCAAAAATCTCTATGAACAGGTAAAAACTGCCCTCACTCCCAAAGTTGATAAAGTCAAAACCCAATTAGAGGCTCAAATTGTCACTTTAAAAGAGCAGATGAATCAACAGATGGAGTCTCTTAAAACTGAGATGAGGTCACAAGTTGCAGCTGTTAAAAATGAATTTGAATCACAGTTGGGTGTAGTTAACGATGGTATTGGTGAAGTCAAGCAGTTAGTCACTGATGAGATTCAGCATGGCATGGAGCGTCATCAATCTGCTATGGGTGCTATTCACAATAAGGTTTCAGAGGAAATTAATACAGTCCATAAACAGATAACTCAAGCTGTTGGTGATATCCACTCAGCAGCTAATCATACTGTGAAGCAGAATCTCGAAAAAGTTACTAACAGTGTGATGGATATTAAAGGCAAGGCTCTTGCCAAGGGTGTAGATTCCATGCTGCGTCTTTTTGGTGATCAGCATTCTGATGGTTCACGCAGTTATGAGAGTAAGAATTACAACTTTTACCAAAATGGAGATAGTATTACTGTTACAGCTAAAGATGGTCGGGCTGTGATGGTTGACGGTGATTTGACTGCTAATGCTACAGAGAATGATGTTGAATCGTTAGAGGAAGTAGGAGAGGTAGTTTCTGATTATTTAAAACATACTAATACTCAATCACAGTCAACAAAATTGAGAAGGTAATAGGTTTTATCTGACTTGTGCAGGTATAAAACTCAGATAATGAACTACCTCTGGCTGTGCGAAAGTTTGAGCCAGGGGTAATTCATAGTAAATTTGGGTCAATTCCTTGTTGTATCAGTAAACGGTTAACCATTTTGATGAAAGCAATGCTTTTCGATATAGTTTAACCGCCTGTGTTTGATTAGTTTCACAGATCATTTGTCCCCATTGATTTAAGGGTAACTCAGGTTGCACATAATTCACCTTCTCAAACCTCGACGCGGTTGTGGTGATGGCTGCTGAGAAATAGACAACTTAGCTTGACTTTGCTGTTGTTTAAGTTCTATCTCATCCAAAATACTCGTTAGTCGTGACTGTAATTGAGGAGAGTTTAGTATTTCAGCCATAGTCTTCATTTCAATAGTTTGCTGTTGGTTCTCCCAGGAGTGATGATTTTCTACCTGGGTTTCGTATTCCTGAAGTTTGGACTGAAGCTGCTGCTGATACGTGACTAATTCTTTGATAGTTCCAATAGTTTGTAATTGCTGCTCTAGTCTCAAGTTATACTTATTACTCAACTTATGAAGCGGAAAATGCTCCATTGCTCTGATAGTTTTCTCTTGGATAGCGTGTTCTAACCACAAACTATCAATTTGTGGCCCAAGCTGAGTAATTTCGTTTTCAATAGCCTGTTTATCAACAGGTGCTGGTACTTGAGCAACTGGCTGGGCAAAATATTCCTTGACCGCTTGTTCTAAGTACAATAGTTCTCGGTCAGTCAGTGCATCGATGGCTTTCTTAAATGCCTTGTGAGTAACTTGACCTGAAAAACGTTGTTGAAGCCGTTGTTTGCGCTCTTGGTCACTCAACTTTTTGGGTGGTGCTGGTGCAGTATGTCGTTGTTTATTGTTGTTATCTCGCCATGCCTTGAGAGTTGACGCTTCGTAAAACGCCTTTTCGTATGCTAGTGGCCCCTGAGCCACTATTAAATCGTCAACGCCTTTATCTGGCCCCGGCAACGTCACCACATTAATTTTAGCTCCCCGTTCCTCCAGCAGCCCCCCAGTGCGTGAGATAGCAATCTCTATATTTCGCTGAGTGTCCGGGCGTGTCTCGTAATCAAAGCAGAAAGTTATCTGCCGTTCTGGAGTGGCGAAAACAGCTAATTCATCCATCAGCCGAGCTTTGGTCTGCTCCCCAAACTCATCTTTACTGCGATAACCAGCATAGATTCCCGGTAGCCCGATCGCTGCATGACCCTGGCTCAACAAACTGGCTGCTTTTTTTGCTCCCTCAGTAATAGTGACTGGTAGGTTATGTTTCCAAACACAATACCAAAATCCGCTTTGGCGATCGCAATCGGTTGGTTGTACCCCAGCTTTTTCATAGATACGCCCAGCAATATCATCAGGTACATCGAGCAAGAAAATACTGAGTTCAGTTTGTGGTGGATGTTCATATTTAATGAATTTGCCGGGTTTATCAGCTTTTTCTCTGGGGTTAGTGGGTTTGTAGCATCCCCATATCTTTCTATCAGGTTTATCCCCTGATTGGAGATTGGCGAAGGAGTTGGGATTAACGCCAGCATCACACCACCAGCCGCCTGATTCAATATGAGCATATTTACTTATGATCCCTGAAGACAGCCTACCAGTGTTAGTGCGTGGCAGTTTATCACTGTACATGAGGTATTCCCAAGCTTCATGCTCCCAATCAAGAGTTTGATGCAAGCTAGTGAAATTAAGGCTGGCAATTTCGGGGTGGATGGCGCTACCTTGTATTAATTCTTGCCAGTGTTTAGAATCAAGTTTTTCTGGGGCTTCACCAATATTATTAGGAGTCCAAAATGCTACTGTTGGCTGTGCTGTTTTTGGAACTGGTTTTCTAATAAATGGTTTGGGAGTAGGAACAACAGTTTTTGGTGCTTCCGGCGGTAGAGTTTTAAAAACAAGAGGCAGAGGGGAAGAACTTGGCAGAGGTCTAGGGCAGGGGGGCAGAGGGGAGGACTCAGTATAAGATTGCTCCTTTGCTCCCCCGCTCCTCCGCTCCCTTGCCTCCACCTCTTTGCTCCTCTGCCCCTCCGCTTCTTTACTTTCCTGCTCTGTAGTGGATGTTTTAGCTACAATCGGAGCAGTTACAACCATTTCTTTCTCTAATTTTGATTGGTGCTGCTTCTCTAACTCTTTCTGTCGCAGTAGCACCAGTGCATTTTCTTTAGCCCTACTCGACTGCGCCAAGGCTAGTAAATTGTCTTTATCTTCCGTGTAGAGTTTCAATTCATACCTAGCACGGCTGACCGCAACGTAAAAGCTTTCTTGTCCAATGGTGTTGTCAGCAGCAATCAATACTTGGTCAGCCGTCTTTCCCTGACTACTATATGTAGTGCTGACGATCGCATAATCTAGGTGTTGTGCTTGTTGCAGGTTAATAAATTCAGTTTGACCACTTTCTAAATACTGGATTTGCGCGTTGTAACCTGCAATGGCTTTAACTACAAACTCTTGACCGTTGCGCCGTCCTAATTGTCGGTCGTTTTTCGTCCAGCGTAGGCGATCGCCCTCGGCAAGTTCAATCTGTTGACGTTGGTAAACCGCCTTTTTAAATCCCGTGTCTACTTGAAAATGCTTACCATCACTAGCTTTGAGTGTTAGTTGGTCACTGTCCTTATCCACCACTTCATAAAGCTTGCCCTTGGACAGCCCCCGGCGCTTGTAATTGCGGGTGGGCATGACCATATCACCCAGTTCAAAGTTGTGGGTGTAGCGCATTTGTACTGAAGTTAAGTCTTTGGCTTGCAGTTGGGTGATGCCGATCGCAGTTCCTAAACTACCCTCAGCCTTTAAATGCCCCCGAATGGCTTGAGTGATTGCCAAACGCTCAAAATTTGTTCCAGCCAGTACCAGGGTTCGCGCTCGTTGTTCTGGGGTGGCTGTTACATAGTCGCAGGCGATCGCCTCAATTTTGGATTCTGCTTTTACACTCTGGATGCAACCGTTTTCATCGAGGCGTGAAAACCCCTCCTCAATACGGCCAGAAGCAATCAGGTCTACTGCCAGCTTCAGTTTTGGCGCACGTTGCCTCAAAGATTCGTTTAAGTGGCTAGTTTTGATTCCCGCCTGTTGTAGGGATTTGAAGGGGTTGCCTGCTTCTACAGCTGATAACTGTTTTGTGTCTCCCACTAACACTACCCTAGCTTGTTCTTGGGTTGCGCGTTCTAAAAGAGCAAGGGCATCTTTAGCACTGAGTAACCCTGCTTCGTCCACAATCCAAATTTGATTAGGTTCAATCTCTTGGGGTGGTTCAGAGACCAATAATCTAGCAACAGTCTCAGCTTGAATATCCAACTCTTGGCCCAGGACTTTAGCAGCCATCGAACTAGGAGCAAAGCTTTTGATGGTATAGCCAGAGGCGACAGCGATCGCTTTTAATTCCTTGAGTGCAAAAGTCTTACCAGCACCAGCTACCCCCTGCCATGCCATAAATTGGTCTGTTGTGGTTGCTGCTGTCAGTACCGCTCGACGTTGATCTGGGTTTAAAGCTGTTTTCTCCAGGTGGCTTTCAACTACTTCTGGGTGAGCAAGTGGGCTAACTTTACCCATCCCAGACTGCATTAATTTAATGGTTGCCAGTTCTCGGTTAACTGCTGCCAGGGTGGTAAAGTCGCGGTTTTCTTGAGATAGGCTGAGTAATTCCGGGTTAGCTTTAACTAGCGGTTCAATCTGACTAACTTCCGTGGCAAGCCCTTGGTTTAGGATGAATTTTTCTAAATCTTCCTGGGTGAAAGCGACATTTCTTTCTGAGCAGTGAGCGATCGCATCTTCTAAATTTTCATAGCTCACTAACCGGGGTTGTAGTTCTGGTTGCGCTTCTCCTGGCTGTACAAACTTGATCCCCAGTGCTGCTGCTTCCTCTCTCCACTTGGCTTTTAACTCCACAGGGTTAATTTTCTGCTTCAAGTTACGGGTGGCAGTCCAAGCTGCTTCGCGTTCTGCCCAAGTCGCATTTTTACCTGCTGCACTTAATATTTGCTGTCGTCGTTTAGAAAACTCCTTTAAGTCCTCTTCCAGAAAACCTTTAATCTCAAACTGCCCATGATTCCTAGCTTCCACCTCATACCCTAATTTTTGTACCTCCACTGCTAGGTAGTTCTGGTACACCATGCCCAGAAATTTCTTATTTTTGAAAATCTCATCGTTCAGGAGACTGTACCATTCCTCATTGTCTAGCTGCGTCATGTTCATAACCAGGGCATGAGTATGCAGATGCGGGTCTAGTTCCCTGGTTTCAATGTGGTCAAACTCCGCGACTACTAAATTTCCTGTTCTGGTAGTTTCTCTTAGAGTGTCTGTTGTTACCCTAGTGTAGCTATAGCGTTCTTCTATCAGTTCTAAGGTTTTTTGCACCGCTAACTGATGGGCAGTCATCAGCCTTTGATCCCCGCCCACTAACGCTTGCAAACTGACACTTTTCGGTGCAGAGAAAGTAAAGTCGGTAGCCGCCCGTCGTTGTGATGAGTCTAACTTTCTAGCACAGAGGTTTTGGCTGCCGTCAGGCGATCGCCCATTGACGATGTTAGAAAAAGTTTCTTGGTGATCAACTGCTCCAGATAGTCCTAATTTTTTCGCACCTTTCCCAGACCAGCGTGAAGTACCCTCCTGGTAATACCCTTCCATGAAGTAATGTACTGCTTGCTGTGGTTCTGAGTTCTTGCCTGTTAACACTGAACACTCCTTTCATAGAATGTCAGGTTTAGTGCTTGAAACAGTTCGGGTACTTGATCGGGACTGCTAATTATAAATTCAAGTCCTATATCCACATAATTGTTGAGTCCGCTTATTACCTTCTCAAAGTGCTTACCATCAACGCACCACACTTTGAAAGAGATATAACAATTAGGTTTTAGCTCATAAAAGAATTTTTCACTCTTTGGCAGTTCTTGAAATATTCCCACTGCCTCTGCATGGTATTTACAAAAATTAAAACCTACCCAATTGACTTTTTTGAAATAAGCTACCCGAATCACTACACCAGAAGAATATTGTCTTCTGGGTGATGGTTGACTACTCCAGTAATGGCTATTCTCCCAAAAACACATCGACATCATTTGATGCGCTTCGGTCTTTAAAAGCGTTGAACTTACTTTCTGTAGTATTGGGTAATTCAAAACTTAATATTTTTTAATACAGTTTTTCTACACAATCAAATTTTAAATCCAACTCGATTTTTCTGCACAAACTTTTTGGCGTACTGTGCGAGAATTTTTCGGAGGGAGTCCAGAGGGAGAAATCCCTCTGGTAAACTGGGTTTTCAAACCCAAAATCCTTATATTTACCTTATCTCTACCTTGTAAATACCTTGGTAATGCCATTGATTTACCTTATTTTTTCCTGAATAGCGGAAAATTTCAAATTTTCCTGTTTTTCACGGAAATCGGATGGAATAATTCCTTGTATTTGCCATTGAAATGCCATTGATTTACCATTGAAATTCCTTATATTTACCTTTTTGTAAAATTCCTTAATTTTGCCTTTTTTTTGGCAGTTTGTTGTTTAATAATTAAAGGGTTTCAGCCAAGCAAATAGCGATGGCAGATTTAACAATTGCATTTGATCCAGGTTCATCCCTGAGCAAGATTTTCTATACTCTCAAATCCTTCCACCCGGAACTACTACTGATGGAACCGGAAGTTGCCCAAGTTCCTAAAGCCAGTCTTGTAGCTTACGAGTCAAGCTGTGTTGGTAGTCCGGCTGCTGAAAATTCTGCTTGGGTTGAGTACAAAGGACAATATCGGGCTGTTGGTTTCCTCGCCCAAGACCGATTCTATGCAGATTTAAAACTTTCTGAACCAAAGTTTGAACTCGCCCTTTATAAGACTTTGGCTCTTGTAGGCGCTCTTGCACAAAAAAACTCTCTCTCTAATGGCGCAAGTATCCGTTTAGGGGTGCTGTTGCCTTACGGTGAGTACGAAGACCGCAAATTATTTGAACAATTAGTAACTGAAGCTCTGGCTGGTTTTCGGTTTCGCGGTGTGGAACGCTCGTTTGAGTTGGAAAGTTTCCTCTGTCGTCCAGAAGGTTTTGGTTTGATTTCACGGGGACGCGCTCCCGGTTCCAGTCTCAAAGAACGCAAAATCGCCGTGGTGATGATTGGTTATCGCAATATCTCTTTGCTGATTATGGACAGAGGTATGATTTCTCAAGGCATTACTGAAGATTTAGGATTCAACAAGTTAGTTGGCTGTGTGCAACGTTTGGTATCTGGACAGAAGCCTCTGAAGTTGGCTCAGGCTATTTCTAAGGCTGGTTCTAAAATCAGCACTAAGGCTTTAGCTCACTTAGTCCGGGTTCAAGACCCTGGTTTACGAGATACAGAACTTTCTCAAATTAGGTCAGCAGTAGCAACTGCACGAGAGGAATACTGGATTAGTCTTTTTAGTTGGTTGCGTAGTCGCATCCCCTCTGATGTGGACGAGATGATATTTGCTGGTGGTACAGCCCACTATTTATCTCGTGAGTTAAATAGTCTGTTGCCGCACACTGAGAAAATCTGGTGTAACGAACTGGAAGCACAAATTAACCGTAACTTTTTAGCTGATGTGTCCCGTAATGGATTGGAATTTCGGCTGACAGATAATTACGGACTCTTCTATTACCTGTGTGGAACTTCTGAAAGGATGACGACTCATGCCTGAACAAGTCGATTTTCGCTTTCAAATTAGTGTCAATTCTCCTTATATCACGCTGATTAAATATCTCAGTCCCAAGAATAAGTTTCTTGAGTTCCCGCGCCAAAATATGATTACCTGGGCGCTCGTGGCTTTTTGGTATCCTTTAGCCTGTAAGTGGTCTGGGGGATTCAGTGATGCTGACTTGAAGCTGAAAGCCAGAACTGCAATCTATCAATTGCAACAACAAATTATTTATTTAGCCCAAGCTTTTGGTTTGGAAAATGAGTTAGGGAATCAAGGGATGCTGGGCAATTCTTCTCATTCTGATACTGAACTTGATCCCAATGTCGATGTTTATACATCCAAATCTGTGCCCACTCACGTAAAAAGTGATGGTGAGCAAAATTTGACATCAGTAATGAGCCTTGAAAATGACGAGCTACTAGAAGAAGCATTCAAGTAGGAGTTAACAATCATGCCATACACTAAAGAAGCTCTGCAAAATCTTTATTCGCTCTCTGTGGAAGATGTGAATGCGACTCTCAGCGTCTGTGGGTTGTCTACCGATTGTAATGAGTATGCAGATGAAGAGATCCAATCTGGTTTTGATACTGTCCGTCAATACTTTACTTCGGAGCGTGTCTCTGACTACCAACAAGCCACTGATTTATTTCGACAAGAATTAGAAGTCAAGGAGCAACCAGAAACTAGCCCAAAACCTAAAGGAAAAAAATCCAAAAATGAGAAGAATGAAGCTGCTGCTGAACCTCTAGATATTTCTGCATTGTTGTCTAGGGCTAAGGAGCGAGTAGGCGCTAAAATTTCGCTGGGTGAATCTCTCTCAATTTTGCAGGCTTGTGGACTCCAAGACCAGGATGAATATAACCAAGCTGAGTGCGATCGCTTTCTTGAGGCTTGCGATTTAATCAAAAATCAACACAAATCCTTTGAGGAGGTTGCACAATATTTCGGGCTGAATAACTCGACACCAGATGTAGATACAGATCAACTTCTGCAACAGCTTGGAGATACTACGGCTTTATTGGGTGAGGAGGAGCGAGAGTTAATTAGAGAAATGGTACGGCAGAAGGCTAAGAGTGATATGGCTGGGTTGCCCAAGTTGTATTTGCAGTCTTTATTAGAGGAGATGAAATCACCTGCTTTTCAACAGGAATGGCAGCAACTACGAGAGGCGTTTAGAGCTAAGGTCATGGGAAAAAAGCCGATTTCCCCAGTATTCCAGCCGCAGCCGCCTTTAATGAGCTTGCCGCCGACATTGGAGAATGGGTCAAGATCAGAATAGATGAGGAAAAGCATACTATTGAGGTCAAAGCGCACAAAATTATTGAGGAAAAAGCCAAGCTTCGGGCAACCCAAATAGCTTTGAACAAACTCAATGAATCTCAGCAATGGATTGAGGCCCAACAGAAGCAAGCGAAACTACGTAGTCAGCGATCGCAGCAATTCCGAGTAAATTTAATTCATTTTGCTCGTTGGATTGGGTCTGGTTGGTCGGGCTGGTTATTTTATCTGGGGTCGTCTGGAATTTACATATCTTTGGGTTTCGCTTTGGGTGTTAACTTTCCTTCTGTGATTGCCTGCCCCAATACCAAAAGTTACTGCTACCTTTTGCGGTTGGATAAAACAACAGTGGTTATTCCTAGCGATTACATCAAACAAACATCTCAAAAAAAATCCAATCGTCAACGTTAATTAATGAGGCTGTTTTAAGACTGACAAATAATTTTTCTCAAAATTGATTGGTCAACTGGTCAGTTTTTAAATATAAAGGGGTAGTTGTTAACTACCCCATTAATTTTATTAGTGGCGACTAAAAACGTAGACTTTGTTGTAACTTTCCTCTACTGAATAGTAGGAATCAATAAACCAATCACGGGCTATTGCTTCAAAATTAAGGTAGAAGCTAGGAATACCCATGTCTTCTAAGTTTTTAATCAATCCCTGTTGTTCGAGTTGGTCATAAACAAAATCCTCTTCACTTTCGTACTCACCCCAGTAATGTTCTTGAAAACCTTCTACACTAGCCTCACTACTGTCATATTCATAATAAGCGGCGTAAGCTGCACCATGCTCTGATAATATTTGAGCAAGTTCGGCTAATTCTTCTATGCTTTCGTATTCATCAATGTGAATACCATACCAGTTTTGAAAATCATGTATTGCCCACTCTTCACAGGCTTCATAATTATGACAGGGCGACCATGATAACATCCATTCAATATCGTCTTGAATTTCATCTGCATCTTGTGTACAGTCAATCCACATTCCGTGTAATTTGCCATTGTTGTATGCAGATAAACAAGCTACATAAACCTGTGGTGCATCATCATCTTGACATTCGCGCTCATGTTTAGGGAAGGGGAGCAAACAGCTTGCACCTTCAACTATTGGTAAGGCAACATCTGATAGACTAATTGCTAAATCTACTGCCCGTTGTTCCTTAATAGGACAGCTTAAAATATTACCTTCAAGGCGGCAGTTGTAAACTTGTTCAGCAACTAATTGCGCTTCTACTTCTGAGTGAAATATTAGAGTGTTAGAAAACAAATTCATGTGTTAGAATCCTTCTAGTATTAGAACTCAGAAAAAGCACCTTTAGATTGGTCGTCGGGGGTGCTTTTTCTGTTTTTGATGTAAGAGTTTTGGACTTGGCGCTACATCTTAAATTTCACGCTTCGGTTCGGTTCCGTTACCGGGAGTCTTTTTGGCGCTCCGTTCCTATTTCTTACTCTTTTATTATCCCACATATATGTGGGATAATAAAGGTTTTTAGCCGTTTTTACTTATAAAAATATCTAATATACTGCCACATATATGTGGGATTTGGTATTATAGTTGTAGAGAGAAAGGATAATCACTATGGCAAGAAACGATATTGCTACTCGCTTTAAATCAAAAGGAGTAGGTGTTAAATGTGATACGAAACCTATATCTGTGATGCTTCCAGAAGATTTAGATACCTACGTGCGAAACAAGCCCAATCGTTCCGAGTGGTTGCGGCAGGTTATTGCTGAGGCTGTGGCTAAAGAACAAGCTGAAGCTTCCCAGGAAGATTGATTGGGAATTTTGCTCAAGCGATCGCTGCACTTGTATATTTGTAATTGAGGTAAAAGTAGCGATTAATGACAGCTTGTCCACTTTTACCCCTAGTTAACCAATGGATCTGTATTTCCCTGACAAATCCATGCTCCCCAGTAAAAGGGATGTTCTAATGGTGTGTCTTTTTCTTGACAATCAATTTTACTATTTACTGATAACTCTTTGACCGCTAAAAGTTCTTTTAGCACTTCCAGACCCAAAGCTGATTCGCGCAATTGCTTAACTGTAATTGTACGTATATAATTTTGAGCAGAATGTAACGCCTCAGACCGACTCATGCCAGACTGCAAGCGATCAAAAAAACGCTCCATCAGTAAGGCAGTTACTTTGTCAGGAACAGACCATAGGCTCATCACCAGAGTTTTTGTACCTGCCACTGCAAAAGCACGCCGCAACCCAAATACACCTTCGCCAATTTTAATATCTCCTCTGGCAGTATCGCAGGCAGAAAGAACCGTCAATTCATTCCCCCACAAATCTAAACTGGCAATATCTTGGGCAAAAACAAAGCCTTTACCTGCTGCTTGAGGAAGTCTCCCACCAGCAAGCCAAGTATTAGCACCCGCTAACGCCAACCCAGAACGCAACATGGGATTTTCTACCTTAGTTGTTTGTAGACCTTCCATGTTTAATAGGTTGCGTCTGTTAGTCACTGGTTGCGCCTGGGAATTGCTTTGGAATAAGCCATGAGTCGCAATTAGCATGATACTGGGACACTCGCTACTTGTCAGGCGTGTTTCTGTTGCCTCTGCGCCTAAGTATAATTTGGCATTGGGCAGTTTTTTCGCCACACTTTCACCCAAAAACCTAGTCCCAGGAGCGCGGAGCAAACCTTTTTCTGTGAGATGATCACTTAGCTGAAGACTTCGGACATTGAGCATGAAATTTTTTTCCCAGTCCCCAATCTCCGATCGCCAGTCCCCAGTCCCCAATCCCCAGTCCCCTGAGACTGCATCTGCTGTTAAATCAAAATCAGGATCGGCAATGATTAATGGTGCAGAGATAGAACCTGTGGTTGGCTGAACTTGGCTACGGAGAATTTCTCGCCCGACACCCAGATAACTGATGGTGTAATCATCCATTAATAGACGTGAGCCTGTGGCATCAATCGGCAATATCTGAAATGGCACTAAGTTTAAATTACCATCGGGTGCAATAATTAGATGGCTGCAATCTTTCACTAAGTCCCGGATGGGGTCGAACACTGCTTGACTCAGTTGCATCGCATCTGTAGGATTGTATGATTTGATGTGTAGCTTTGGTGCGTCACTACCTTTACCCCAAGCTAATGTCGGATGGGTGTAGTCAGATGCTTGTAAGCGAAAGGCTTGAATCAGTTCATCGATGGATGTGCTTGCCCCTAAATCTACCATCTGCACGGCATTTGATTGTCCGGCTGTTAAAATAAATGCTAAATACCGAGCTGGATGCCATTGTGTTTCTCCATTGGCCGAAATTGCCTGAAAATCGAATAAGTCAAAGCGGACAAACTCGACCAAAATAGAGTTAGGCGGTAATGCTGCGGCGATCGCCTCACGGTCGAAAGTTTGTTGTGATAGCTGAATTTCTGGAACTTGTGCCGCTAATTGTTTTTGTAAGTTGTTATGTCTGTTTTGCAGTTGTCTCAAATTATCTTGGTATGTAGCTAAGTCATCTGTTTTGGGAACTGCAAAAGTCAGATGGATAATTTGATTGCTCAAATCGCGCAGTTGGCGGAATTTTTCTGTCAACTGCGGGTAGCGGCCATTGTAAAATGCTTCATTTTGAGCCGCCAGCGCTGAGGCAGTTAAGGCTTTACGTTTAAGGATAAAATCTAGGGCTGCAAGTTTTGCTTTATCTGAGTCAGCAAGATGGTTGCAGACTAAGGAAAGAAATAAGTCAAAGTTATTTCTGATTTTTTGCAGAAAGGCCAGGCGATCGCTTTCGGAACTAAAAGCAAATATATTACGAATAATCTTATCATTAATATTACTCGCTTCGATGCGATGAGATAAAGCTTCATCTGGGCGGTTAGTCGTAGCTAACACCGTTGCGAGATTATTTAAGCTAAATGCAACATCAGGATGTTCATCTCCCAACAGGCGTTTTCTCATCGCCAAAGTTTCTACATACTTCTGTTGTGCTTCTTCATAGCGCCCCAGCGAAAAGTATAACTCTCCCAGATTATTCAGACTATTAGCGATTTGTGGGTGTTCTTCTCCTAGTAATGACTTTCTCAGTCTCAATGTTTCTAAATGGAGTTCTTCTGCTTGTTGATAACGCCCTTGAAAATCATAAATAACCGCTAAGTTATTCATCGTACTTGCTACTTGTGGGTGTTCGTCACCAAAGGCGCTTTTAACGATAGCTAAGGCTGATAAAAGTAATGATTCTGCTTCTTGATATTTGAATTGAGCATGATATAATGCTGCTAAATTATTGAGAATCGCTGCTACGAATGGATGTCGTTCTCCTAAAATATTTTTGGTCATCGCCAAAGATTCTAGATGCAGTTGTTCAGATTCAGAATACCGTCCTTGTAACCGATAAATAACTGCTATCTGGTTGAAAGTCAAGGCAATATCAGGATGCTCATTACCTAAGAGATTTTTTTGAATTTCTAGAGCTGATAAATATTTTTGTTCGGCTTGAGAATAATTTCCTTGTTCTTCATAAAGTCCTGCTAGATTGTTTAAAGCACCGGCAATTATGGGATGCTCTTTCCCTAATGAGCTTTCTAGTATTGGGAATACTTCTAAATATAGTTTTTCAGCTTCCAAATATCGCCCTTGGTAGGTGTAAATTACTGCCAGGATTTTTAAGCTATCAACAATATCAAACTCCTCAGAACTGAACAGTTTTTTTCTCAAAGAATAAGCTTCCAGAGCCTTCTGTTCAGCTGATAAATAACGCCCTTGAATCAGATAAAGTTCTGCTAAATTATCCAAACCACTAGCAATATCAGGATGTTCAGCACCTAGCAAGCTTTTTCTCATCGCCAAGGCTTCTAGATATTTTTGCTCGGATTCTAGGTAACGCCCCTGTTCTTGATAAGTTCCCCCCAGATTACTGAAGGTAGATGCGATATATGGATGTTCTGAACCTAATATTTCTTTCCATCTGTCTAAAACATCTAAATGTATTTGTTCCGCTTCTTGATAACGTCCTTGAAGATCGTACAATCTGGCCAAATTATTCAGGCTAATAGTAATATCAGGATGTAACTCTTCAAACAAACGTTTTTTCATCGCCAAGGTTTCTAAGTGCATTTTTTCTGCATCTAAATAACGTCCAAGGGATGTGTAAATTGATGCTAGATTAGTCAAAGTTTGAGCAATATCTGGATGTTCATCGCCAAACAGACGTTTTCGCATTGCTAAAACTTCTAAATGTACTTGTTCAGCTTTGAGATATTTTCCTTGTTCTCGATAAATCTCTGCCAGATTATTTAAATTAGTCGCAATTTGAAAATGTTCAGCTCCAAAAATACTTTTCCAAAGTTCCAGGGATTCTAAAAAATATTTTTCGGCTTGTGAGTAATTCCCTTGTGAATGATATAGTGCTGCCAGATTATTTAAAGATTGTGCAACATCAGGATGTTCTGAACCTAAGAGACTTTTTCTAATAGTTAACGCTTGTAAATACAAGGGATTGGCTTCTAAATAACATCCTTGTATTCGATATAATTCTGCTAAGTTATTCAAGCTATCACAATATTCTGAATGCTCTGTTAGCTGCTGACTTGATCCTAAGTTTACAGCTTGTTGGGCAATAATTATTGCTTGCTTTAAGTTTCCTTGTCCAGCAAGTTGCACAACCTGTAAATTAAGTTGATTTAATTTTTTTATGAGTTTTTTCATCTGCTAGTTCCAGATGCTGGTATATTTTTTAGTTTTGACTTTTCAATCAATCAATCAATTACTTATTTTACCTAAAATTGTTCATCATCAGTTTCCATCCCCGTGAGGGGTAAAGGAATTAAAACACCATATCACCTCACGAAGGTTGATGATAAATAAAGGGTTTCCATCCCCGTGAGGGGTAAAGGAATTAAAACTCGTGAAACTTGTGCGAAGCAGGGATTAAGAGACTCGTTTCCATCCCCGTGAGGGGTAAAGGAATTAAAACTCAAGAGTTGGAAATAGACCACCCTCGTAAAATTTCAGAGAAAGTTTAATGGGTAGGGCAGGGATATTGCTACCCCTTTCCCCCCGACAAACCGGACAAGCAAGTTAACCAAGCATCCGGCTTTAGCAAATCCTAGAGCTACCAAAGACTCAGTTCATCATCGAGTTCAGAATTGAGTTTCTGTACAATATAATGTATTTGTTGATGACAGTAATAATGCACTAGTTCCAAATTAGCGTAAGTATCGTTACCACCTTGATGACAAGGAATTATATGATGCTTTTGTATGGGTTCATCATTGAGTAATGACTCCCCGCATACAGGACACTTAAATCCTTGTTTTTTGGGCAAGCTTCTGGTAACTAGGAATTAAACTTTTAGATTTAATATTCTGACGGTTTTCCCAATAAGATTTTAGCTCTGGGTCATCGGTAGAATAAGCACCCTTTACCATTGGATGTCTCCTAATATTGAACCAGCTAAACTTGAGCAGATGTTTTCCCGTGCGCTTGTTACCAAACACCCAGTAATCACTTCTATCAAGATTTAATCTTCCCCAATAACGATGATTACGCCAAGATTGGTTCTTCTTGGCGTGCATTCGTTTGGCATACCTTCTCTCCCTAACAAACATCCATCTATCTAAAGAACTGAATATTTGTGAGGAAACTACAGTCCGATAATAGTTAGCTATTCCCCGAATAATTGGGTTTAGCTTGCTTATGACAAAATCAACACTACAACTTTTATTATCAAGCCATACTTGTTTGATTTTATCCCGGATGTTTTGCAAAGATTCAATGCTAGGTTTGATTAATACTTTCCTACCTGTTTTGGTAGTGGAATCCGGGTATTGTCTGATGTGAAAGCCTAAGAAGTTGAATCCATCCAACAGCCGTACTATGTGGGTTTTTGACTCATTAAGAGTTAAACCGCGAGTAAACATAAACTCTTGGAGAGTATCCCGCGCTTTGACAGCATCTTCCCGACTTTTGCAGAACACCACCAAATCATCGGCATAGCGCACAATACCGCGATCGCCAATCGTATGACCGTTTTTTATCGTACTTGATGCCGAGGACAGATTCCATACCATGCAAAGCTATATTCGCAAGTAGCGGTGAAATAATTCCACCTTGAGGTACTCCAGCATTGGTATTATGGAAAACACCTTTATCCATATATCCCGCATTCAGCCATTGTTGGATTAATTTTCTGGCTGGAAAATTACCAATGGCATTAATTAGCGGTACATGAGAGATGTTATCAAAGCAACCTTCAATGTCCGCATCTACCACCCACTTTTTAGTGGAGTTGGCTTTTTGACATTGAATGTATCCTTTCAATCGCATCATGGCATGACCTTCCCGGTCTAAAGCCATAGGAAGTGCGCTCAAAGTGCGCTTCCCAATAGGGTTCCAAGGCATTTTTGATGATGGATTGGAGACATCTATCGACAATACAAGGTATTCCCAGAGGTCTTTGTTTTCCATTGGATTTACGGATATATACCCGCTTTACTGGTAATGGCTTCCACGGGATAAATTTGGTTAGAATATCTACCAACAATCCTCTCGCTTGTGGTGTTTTTACCAGCAGTTTATCCACCCCTGCTGTTTTACTGCCTCGGTTTAATTGCGTTACTCTTCTAACGGAAAGTAGTATATTAGAATAGCTACGCATTAGTAGCTTTTGTAGGTTGCGAACCTTTTTACGGCTACCGTCCTTGGTTGCCTTGAATATTCTCTGTCTGAGTCGCCTAACTACTCTGAATGCGTTTTTCCAGTTGACGCTGTTCCAGTCGGTAGTTCTCTGTGTTACGTTCACCACTTTTTTAGAGCGCACCTAACTTTTCCATCAGAGTTCGGTTCCTTTCTATTGAACTCAAGGGATTCACCCGCCACACGTTAGCACTCTTTCAAGTTGGTTATTTAACCTATCTGCCCAGTTATGATTTCCTGTTGCCTTTCGACATAGCAGCATTCGCTTCTTGTGGCATCTTACACCCACCGGGGGATTAAAGCTGGATTACTCCAATCTCTACTTAAAACATCGACCTAGTTCAAAGACCCCGTTGGGGTTCCTACGTATCACACGCGAGAGATACAACTAGCTTGGGTTCCCTCTATACACCGGGGGTTCAAGGTGTCTACTGATTCTGAGGATTGGGCAGAATCACTTTTACCCCTTTTACCGTCTCAGCCGTTTTCGGTAATTCCTCTTCACGATGCCTCTACGAGGATTCACATCTGTTACCCTGTCTAGTTTTACCCTAGCGCTTCACCTCACTGTGCGGCTTGCTGATGTCGCGCATTTTACCCTCTAGCTTTGAAACATCGCAGTTACCCGCAATGCTCCTTCGGGCGGGTACTGGCTTTTGACACTTGCCACGAGTTTTTCTGAGGAACTCACTCTCTACGTGCAACCGATAGTCGCACCCATCCCCGTGAGGGGTAAAGGAATTAAAACTGCTACTAGTATAATTATGATAGTGTTTTCTGGAGAGTTTCCATCCCCGTGAGGGGTAAAGGAATTAAAACGACTGGAAGACGCTTTTTGTAGTAGTACTTTTCTTAGGTTTCCATCCCCGTGAGGGGTAAAGGAATTAAAACTTAGCAGTATGTTGAACGTTGCGGAACAACGTCAAATGTTTCCATCCCCGTGAGGGGTAAAGGAATTAAAACAAATTGGTTAAGTCTAGCTCTTACTAACTCTTGACTCTTGTTTCCATCCCCGTGAGGGGTAAAGGAATTAAAACTATTTTGACGCAGGCTGCTATGTGAATGCGCGTTTTGTTTAATGGGTAGGGCAGGGATATTTCTATCCCTTTCCCCCCGACAAACCGGACAAGCAAGTTAACCAAGCATCCGGCTTTAGCAAATCCTAGAGCTACCAAAGACTCAGTTCATCATCGAGTTCAGAATTGAGTTTCTGTACAATATAATGTATTTGTTGATGACAGTAATAATGCACTAGTTCCAAATTAGCGTAAGTATCGTTACCACCTTGATGACAAGGAATTATATGGTGCTTTTGTATGGGTTCATCATTGAGTAATGACTCCCCGCATACAGGACATTTAAATCCTTGTTTTTGGGCAAGCTTCTGGTAACTAGGAATTAAACTTTTAGATTTAATATTCTGACGGTTTTCCCAATAAGATTTTAGCTCTGGGTCATCGGTAGAATAAGCACCCTTAACCATTGGATGCCTCCTAATATTGAACCAGCTAAACTTGAGCAGATGTTTTCCCGTGCGCTTATCACCAAACACCCAGTAATCGCTTCTATCAAGATTTAGCCTTCCCCAATAACGACGGTTACACCAAGATTGATTTTTCTTGGCGTGCATTCTTTTGGCATACCTTCTCTCCCTAACAAACATCCATCTATCTAAAGAACTGAATATTTGTGAGGAAACTACAGTCCGATAATAGTTAGCTATTCCCCGAATAATTGGGTTTAGCTTGCCTATGACAAAATCAACACTACAACTTTTATTATCAAGCCATACTTGTTTGATTTTATCCCGGATATTTTGCAAAGATTCAATGCTTGGTTTGATTAATACTTTCCTACCTGTTTTGGTAGTGGAATCAGGGTATTGTCTGATATGAAAGCCTAAGAAGTTGAATCCATCCAACAGCCGTACTATGTGGGTTTTTGACTCCGATAGAGTTAGACCGCGAGTATTCATAAACTCTTGGAGGGTGTCATGTGCTTTGACAGCATCTTCCCGACTTTTGCAGAACACCACCAAATCATCGGCATAGCGCACAATACCACGGTCGCCAATCGTATGACCGTTTTTATCGTACTTGATACCGAGGGCAGATTCCATACCATGCAAAGCTATATTCGCAAGTAGAGGTGAAATAATTCCACCTTGAGGTACTCCAGCATTGGTATTATGGAAAACACCTTTATCCACATATCCCGCATTCAGCCATTGTTGAATTAATTTTCTGGCTGGAAAATTACCAATGGCATTAATTAGCGGTACATGAGAGATGTTATCAAAGCAACCTTCGATGTCCGCGTCTACCACCCACTTTTTAGTGGAGTTGGCTTTTGACATTGAATGTATCCTTTCAATCGCATCATGGCATGACCTTCCCGGTCTAAAGCCGTAGGAAGTGCGCTCAAAGTGCACTTCCCAATAGGGTTCCAAAGCATTTTTGACGATGGCTTGGAGACATCTATCGACAATACAAGGTATTCCGAGTGGTCTTTGTTTTCCATTAGATTTACGGATATACACCCGCTTAACTGGTAACGGCTTCCAAGGAATAAATTTGGTGAGGATATCCACCAACCACCCTCTAGCTGCCGGGGTTTTTTACCAGTAATCTATCTACCCCCTGCTGTTTTACTGCCTTGGTTTAGTTGCGTAACTCTTCTAACGGAAAGTACTATATTAGAGTAGCTACGCATAAGTAGCTTTTGAAGGCTGCCAACCTTTTTCAAGTTACCGCCAATGGTTGCCTTGAAAATTCTCTGTCTTAGTCGCCTAACTACTCGGAACGCGTTTCTCCAGTTGACGCTATTCCAGTCAGTAGTTCTTCCGGTTACGTTCACAATTTTTAATTGCACCTAACTTTTCCCGAAGAAGTTCGGTTTCCATTGCATTAGACTTCAAGGGATTCACTCGCCACACGTCAGCACTCTTTCAAGTTGGTCATTTGACCTATCTGCCCAGTTATGATTTCCTGTTGCCTTTCGACATAGCAGCATTCGCTTCTTGTGGCATCTTACACCCACTGGGGGATTAAAGCTGGATTACTCCAATCTCTACTTTTGACATCGACCTAGTTCAAAGACCCCATTGGGGTTACTTCGTATCACACGCGAGAGATGCAACTAGCTTGGGTTCCCTCTATACACCGGGGGTTCAAGGTGTCTACTGATTCTGAGGATTGGGCAGAATCACTTTACCCCTTTTACCGTCTCAGCCGTTTTCGGTAACTCCTCTTCACGATGCCTCAACGAGGATTCACATCTGTTAACCCTGTCTAGTTTTACCCTAGCGCTTCACCTAACTGTGCGGCTTGCTGATGTCGCGCATTTTACCCTCTAGCTCTGAAACATCGCAGTTACCCGCAATGCCCCTTCGGGCGGGTACTGGCTTTTGACACTTGCCACGAGTTTTTCATCAGAACTCACTCTCTACGTGCAACCGATAGTCGCACCCATCCCCGTGAGGGGTAAAGGAATTAAAACTTTCTAACGCCCATAGCGCAGGAGAAGAATGTAAGAGTTTCCATCCCCGTGAGGGGTAAAGGAATTAAAACCATTATGTGATTGTGGATACAACTGAATGGCGCAAGTTTCCATCCCCGTGAGGGGTAAAGGAATTAAAACCAAAACAAGAAGAGGACATTGCAATGCCTCCTCGATAGGGTTTCCATCCCCGTGAGGGGTAAAGGAATTAAAACATGTCTCAAGAATTTAAGCAAATTCTTGATGCTGCGAGTTTCCATCCCCGTGAGGGGTAAAGGAATTAAAACGCCAAAAAAAATCAACAAGGTGGCTTCACTTTGATTGAATGTTTCCATCCCCGTGAGGGGTAAAGGAATTAAAACCCTACCCTTTTAGAAGCCTTGTCCAGAGAGGGTTACAGATACCCATTTTCGCGGGGGGTCTAATTTACCTGTCAATAAGTATAGTTTATTGACAATTAGACACAGACTTAGGTATCTCAAACTCATACCCAGCAAGCTTTTCGCGGGGGTAAACGAAAGAATAAGGGTTTCAGGGATTGGCTTACCCCCGCTAAAAACTTACGTATGAAAAGTAAAACTAAGCACTTTCGCTTTTATTTTGAAACCTGATATTAAGTTTTCAAGGTTCTGTGGCTATTGAGCAGTAGTATAACAAACTACTTGAAGTTTTGAACGCCTAAACTATTAACTTTTCAAGGTTCTGTGGCTATTGAGCAGTAGTATAACAAACTACTTGAAGTTTTGAACGCCTAAACTATTAACTTTTTTATCGTGCAATAACCATGTAATCTGTATACCAAAGTTGATAGTCTCCGCGTTCAGTCACATATTTTAGTAACTCTATAAGATGACTTGCTTCTAGTTTCAAAACCTCATCATTCTCTTGCCGTAACCAGTCTAATGCAGGTACTTCCTTGGTAAGGACTGCGATAATTTCCTCCTTACCTGGTTCGCCTTCTATTGGGAAAGATGTTATTGGCGAACCTTCTTGAGGCAGAGTTGTCTTACCTGTATTCAACTGCGGCTGGGGAGCAAAACACGAAGGACAAAAACACCATAGTTGTCCCGATGTATCTTTTTGCAATAGTAGTAAATATCCAGGAGTCTCTAAGTTGACTTCAAAACGAATAAAACTACCTACCTGCACTGATTTTTCGTAACGACTCGGTATTTTCTGACCCCAACCTAGTGTTTCTTCTTTTACTAAGACTAGCCCCATTTGTTCAGTAGGAGAGCTTAATAATTGAAGTTGTTGCCAAAGCTTATCAAGGGGTGTGAGTTCTTGGGTTTCGGCTTCTTCACCAAATGCAGCAATATCTTGCCAGTCTAAGCCCAAGAAAACGCAAATCTCTTGGAAGTTTGTGCGATATATCGGTTTACTGTTGAGGAAATTATTAACAGTTGTGTAACCTAATCCTACCTCCATAGCAAAATCTGTTTGAGTTAAATTTCTGGCTTTTAAGGCTTTTCTTGCCAGCTTCACACCTTGATCTGATGCAACCAGAGTCCTGCTCATAATAAGTCAAAAGGTAAAAGAATTTTACATAAGTCATATACGAACTCATATACAAGAGTCAATAACCCATACATGAACTCATATATGGCACTGCAACAATTAAATCAAAGGTACTGCAAGGGATTCGACACTAAAACACATATTACATTTTTAGTCCGTTTTAACGGAGTTTCGCTACTCGCCCTTGGGATTTATCATCCCAAGTAGGTTGAAAGCGTGTCCATAATCTTTCTTTTACCTTTTACCTTTTTACTTTTTACTTTTGATTATGTTCACCAAAGAACACCTCAATTTCGCATGGCTACAAGTTCGTGCGGGAAGTAAGACTGCGGGGATTGATGGTATTTCTGTTGACTTATTCGAGTCAATGGCTACCGAACAATTACAGAAGCTCGAATATCAACTACACCACGAAACTTACACTCCAAGCCCCGCTAAAGGGTTTTACATACCCAAGAAAAACGGCAGTAAGCGCTTAATTGGTGTCCCTACCGTGCGGGATAGAATTATCCAGCGTTTACTACTCGATGAATTGTATTTTCCCTTAGAAGATACGTTTCTTGATTGCAGCTATGCCTATCGTCCTGGACACAGTATTCACCAAGCAGTACAACATTTATATGGATACTATCAGTATCAACCAAAATGGATTATCAAAGCTGATATCGCCGATTTTTTTGACAATCTTTCTTGGGCATTATTGTTAACTGCATTGGAGGAATTATCACTTGAACCAATAGTATTACAGTTACTAGAACAGCAGTTGAAGTCAGGAATTATCGTCGCTGGACAATATCGTAACTTTGGTAAAGGAGTATTACAAGGTGGGGGACTTTCTGGTGCTTTAGCAAATTTATACCTGACTAGTTTTGATAGAAAATGTCTCAGTCAAGGTATTAATTTGGTGCGATACGGGGATGATTTTGTCATCGCTTGTAAAAGTTGGCAAGAAGCAAACCGTATCCTTGACAAAATTACTGCTTGGTTAGGAGAAGTTTATTTAACTCTACAACCAGAGAAGACACAGATTTTTACGCCCAATGATGAGTTTACTTTTTTAGGTTATCGCTTTGCTGGCGGTGAAGTTTATGCACCACCACCACCCAAACCTGTACTCGCTGGAGAATGGGTAATTAATGATTCGGGTACACCTTATTTTCGCAGGAAACCAAGACCAGCGAAACCAGTTTCTCGTCCTCCTAAAGCTTGCAGTATTGACAAACCAATTAATTTTCCCAGAGCATCAATTTCTCATTATTGGCAGGAAACCATGACTACTTTATATATAACCGACCAAGGTGCTTATTTGAGCGTAAAAAATCAACAATTTCAAGTTTATTATCAAGGTGAATTGCGGATTAAAGTTCCAGTCAGTCGAGTCAGCAATGTTGTGCTGTTTGGTTGTTGTAATGTATCACATGGTGCGGTGAGTATGGCGTTGCGGCGACGGATTCCGATCATGTATTTGTCACAAAAGGGTAGGTATTTTGGCAGGTTGCAAACAGAAGGTGATGCTAAAGTTGAATATTTGATGTTACAGGTTGAGCGTTGTCAAAATCCAGAGTTTACCAGAAAGCAAGCTGAAGCGATAGTTCGGGCAAAGTTGCATAATTCACGTATATTATTGATGCGGTTAAACCGTCGTCAAAAATCTAAAAATGTAGATGAAACAATCATCAAAAAGGCATCTAATGAATTAGAAATTTTGATGAGCAAACTACCTTTTGCAGATAATCTGGATATGCTGCGGGGATATGAAGGAAGGGCGGCGACAATTTATTTTCAAGCACTGGGAAGTTTATTTTCTGGTTCGTTTACGTTTGAAAAGCGCACCAAGCGTCCACCCACTGACCCCATTAATAGTATGCTCAGTTTGGGGTACACTCTATTAAGCCAAAATGTTTATTCGTTCATCCAATCTGTAGGATTGCATACTCATTTTGGGAATTTACACGTTCCCCGTGACAATCATCCAGCACTAGTTTCTGATTTGATGGAAGAATGGAGGGCTGGTTTGGTCGATTCTTTAGCAGTTTATTTAGTCAATTCAGAAGTTTTTACAATTGATGATTTTACGTTACCCGACGAACGAGAAGGTGTGTATTTTCAAGCTCACGCACTCAAGAAGTTTCTGAAACATTGGGAAGAGAAATTGCAATCAGAAATGACGCACCCTCATACTGGACAAAAAGTAGCATACCGTCGCGCTCTTGAGTTGCAGGTACGAGAATATATCTCATGCTTGAAGGGTGAAGTGGAAGTTTACCGACCAATGATTTGGGAGAAATAAGCTGTTCCACAAATAACCTTGCATAACTGGGGCGGTAGTAGAGAAAACTTATGTTAAGTTCGTGTTTTATGCTGTGAAAAGTCAGAGTACTTTGTGATACTATCTGAAACAACAGACAGAACCTTGAAAACTTAATCTAACGTTTCCAAGTGAATCTCAAAGTACTTGTTTTTACTTTGTGTACGTAAATTTTTCGCGGGGGTCAGGCGATCGCCAAAAGCCTTATTCTTTCGTTGACCCCCGCGAAAAGCTTTCTGAGTAAGCTTTTGAGAAGGGTCTACTAGGACTAAATTCTCAATAAATGTAGCTTATTGACAGTTAAATTAGACCCCCCGCGAAAATGGGTATCTGTAACCCTGTCTGCATAAGGCTTCTAAATGGGCAGGGTTTTAATTCCTTTACCCCTCACGGGGATGGAAACATTTCTCTGCATCTAACTTTGAATTGAAAATACCCCCAATGTTTTAATTCCTTTACCCCTCACGGGGATGGAAACTGGTAGGTGGAATTCTCGTTGGGGGTGGATTTTTGTGGGGTAGTTTTAATTCCTTTACCCCTCACGGGGATGGAAACTCAATTGTTTGTTGATCTGCTGGCAGCTTTGCCAACAGTTTTAATTCCTTTACCCCTCACGGGGATGGAAACGTGGCGCTCCCGATGGGGGAGTGCAGGTGCTAACTTTCAGGTTTTAATTCCTTTACCCCTCACGGGGATGGAAACCTTTTACCATCAGGTAAAAAAGCAGCAAACCTTACTAGTTTTAATTCCTTTACCCCTCACGGGGATGGAAACCTTCTTTTATCAGGGTGAGAAGTGCAGCACCTATATGTTTTAATTCCTTTACCCCTCACGGGGATGGAAACGAATCTTACAAGTGGTCTTTTATTAATCCTAAGAATGGTTTTAATTCCTTTACCCCTCACGGGGATGGAAACGTCTTTACTGTCCAGGCAACATCCCTGGCATAAAGAGTAGTTTTAATTCCTTTACCCCTCACGGGGATGGAAACTGCAAAATATGGCCGTTGCTGAGAGTTAGTTTATAGTTTTAATTCCTTTACCCCTCACGGGGATGGAAACAAACTGCATCCGCCCCAGCATTCGCAAAAAGACGTGTTTTAATTCCTTTACCCCTCACGGGGATGGAAACAATTCATTTTGGAAAGCCTCCATAAATGAAAGCTTCGGTTTTAATTCCTTTACCCCTCACGGGGATGGAAACTTGGGAGACTTTCCTTCTTGATTTTTCTGCTTTTTCCCTCAGTTTTAATTCCTTTACCCCTCACGGGGATGGAAACTGAACATCTTCCGCTGCAAGTCTAATCCGCTCTAGAGTTTTAATTCCTTTACCCCTCACGGGGATGGAAACTAATGCATCCTTGCAGAAATATAATTTAACTTGTCACAGTTTTAATTCCTTTACCCCTCACGGGGATGGAAACCTGTCCCGAATCATCGGAACCATAACGGCTCGCATGGGTTTTAATTCCTTTACCCCTCACGGGGATGGGTGCGACTATCGGTTGCACGTAGAGAGTGAGTTCCTCAGAAAAACTCGTGGCAAGTGTCAAAAGCCAGTACCCGCCCGAAGGAGCATTGCGGGTAACTGCGATGTTTCAAAGCTAGAGGGTAAAATGCGCGACATCAGCAAGCCGCACAGTGAGGTGAAGCGCTAGGGTAAAACTAGACAGGGTTAACAGATGTGAATCCTCGTAGAGGCATCGTGAAGAGGAATTACCGAAAACGGCTGAGACGGTAAAAGGGGTAAAAGTGATTCTGCCCAATCCTCAGAATCAGTAGACACCTTGAACCCCCGGTGTATAGAGGGAACCCAAGCTAGTTGTATCTCTCGCGTGTGATACGTAGGAACCCCAACGGGGTCTTTGAACTAGGTCGATGTTTTAAGTAGAGATTGGAGTAATCCAGCTTTAATCCCCCGGTGGGTGTAAGATGCCACAAGAAGCGAATGCTGCTATGTCGAAAGGCAACAGGAAATCATAACTGGGCAGATAGGTTAAATAACCAACTTGAAAGAGTGCTAACGTGTGGCGGGTGAATCCCTTGAGTTCAATAGAAAGGAACCGAACTCTGATGGAAAAGTTAGGTGCGCTCTAAAAAAGTGGTGAACGTAACACAGAGAACTACCGACTGGAACAGCGTCAACTGGAAAAAACGCATTCAGAGTAGTTAGGCGACTCAGACAGAGAATATTCAAGGCAACCAAGGACGGTAGCCGTAAAAAGGTTCGCAACCTACAAAAGCTACTAATGCGTAGCTATTCTAATATACTACTTTCCGTTAGAAGAGTAACGCAATTAAACCGAGGCAGTAAAACAGCAGGGGTGGATAAACTGCTGGTAAAAACACCACAAGCGAGAGGATTGTTGGTAGATATTCTAACCAAATTTATCCCGTGGAAGCCATTACCAGTAAAGCGGGTATATATCCGTAAATCCAATGGAAAACAAAGACCTCTGGGAATACCTTGTATTGTCGATAGATGTCTCCAATCCATCATCAAAAATGCCTTGGAACCCTATTGGGAAGCGCACTTTGAGCGCACTTCCTATGGCTTTAGACCGGGAAGGTCATGCCATGATGCGATTGAAAGGATACATTCAATGTCAAAAGCCAACTCCACTAAAAAGTGGGTGGTAGATGCGGACATTGAAGGTTGCTTTGATAACATCTCTCATGTACCGCTAATTAATGCCATTGGTAATTTTCCAGCCAGAAAATTAATCCAACAATGGCTGAATGCGGGATATATGGATAAAGGTGTTTTCCATAATACCAATGCTGGAGTACCTCAAGGTGGAATTATTTCACCGCTACTTGCGAATATAGCTTTGCATGGTATGGAATCTGTCCTCGGCATCAAGTACGATAAAAACGGTCATACGATTGGCGATCGCGGTATTGTGCGCTATGCCGATGATTTGGTGGTGTTCTGCAAAAGTCGGGAAGATGCTGTCAAAGCGCGGGATACTCTCCAAGAGTTTATGTTTACTCGCGGTTTAACTCTTAATGAGTCAAAAACCCACATAGTACGGCTGTTGGATGGATTCAACTTCTTAGGCTTTCACATCAGACAATACCCGGATTCCACTACCAAAACAGGTAGGAAAGTATTAATCAAACCTAGCATTGAATCTTTGCAAAACATCCGGGATAAAATCAAACAAGTATGGCTTGATAATAAAAGTTGTAGTGTTGATTTTGTCATAAGCAAGCTAAACCCAATTATTCGGGGAATAGCTAACTATTATCGGACTGTAGTTTCCTCACAAATATTCAGTTCTTTAGATAGATGGATGTTTGTTAGGGAGAGAAGGTATGCCAAACGAATGCACGCCAAGAAGAACCAATCTTGGCGTAATCATCGTTATTGGGGAAGATTAAATCTTGATAGAAGTGATTACTGGGTGTTTGGTAACAAGCGCACGGGAAAACATCTGCTCAAGTTTAGCTGGTTCAATATTAGGAGACATCCAATGGTAAAGGGTGCTTATTCTACCGATGACCCAGAGCTAAAATCTTATTGGGAAAACCGTCAGAATATTAAATCTAAAAGTTTAATTCCTAGTTACCAGAAGCTTGCCCAAAAACAAGGATTTAAGTGTCCTGTATGCGGGGAGTCATTACTCAATGATGAACCCATACAAAAGCATCATATAATTCCTTGTCATCAAGGTGGTAACGATACTTACGCTAATTTGGAACTAGTGCATTATTACTGTCATCAACAAATACATTATATTGTACAGAAACTCAATTCTGAACTCGATGATGAACTGAGTCTTTGGTAGCTCTAGGATTTGCTAAAGCCGGATGCTTGGTTAACTTGCTTGTCCGGTTTGTCGGGGGGAAAGGGGTAGCAATATCCCTGCCCTACCCATTAAACCTTAACCATATTACGCACCAAGGGTGGTGTCGCTTCAAGAGTTTTAATTCCTTTACCCCTCACGGGGATGGAAACATCTCGTGTCCAAATCGACTTGTTCACTATTTCAAGAACTTGTTTTAATTCCTTTACCCCTCACGGGGATGGAAACTTGAAGCCACTAAGATTCCCAAACGCAGCAATACAATGCCGTTTTAATTCCTTTACCCCTCACGGGGATGGAAACATACAGCATTGTTGTTGGTGTCGTTCATTCGCCTTTTCGTTTGAGAGGATGGAATTATAGAAAGCAGGGCAAGATGGTTATAATCTAAGCTAGAAGCAAACGAGGTCAGGTAATAATGGCTGTACCTACAGAAATTCGTAAAAGAGCGATCGCTTTACTCGAACAATTACCAAGAGAATCTTTAGTAAAGGCTGTCGAATTTTTAGAAGCCCTTTCTCACGAAGCTTTACAGGTATCAGAAACACCAAACCCTCAAATCAGCGAAGCTGCTTTGCTTCAAATTATTCAACACCGTCTGTCTCCCGAAGAACAAGATAGATTGGCTTATCTGCGTCAACAAAACGAGATTGGAGTAATTAGAGACACAGAGCATCAAGAGCTACTAATGTATGTTGAACGCGTCGAGCAACAAGATGCTGAACGTGCAGAAGCATTGATAAAACTAGCTCAACTTCGTCAGACTGATTTGAAAGTGCTGATTAACGAGTTCTTGCCTAAACACAGCAACATCGCCTAATGTCAGAGCGAACCCCAGAACCAATGAGGCGTATTGTTGCTGCTCGTGCCCGTAGTTACTGTGAGTATTGTCGTTGTTGGGAGCAATTTGCCACCGAGAGTTTTACCGTTGAGCATATAAAACCCCGACAAGCAGGTGGAGAAACAGTTTTAGAAAATCTTGCTTGGAGTTGCTTTGGCTGCAATGGTCATAAACATACCAAAACACAGGCAAGAGATCCAGAAACGGGAGAAAAAATTGCACTGTACAATCCTCGGCAGCAATTTTGGAGCGAACATTTTAGCTGGAGTGATGATTTTACCGAGGTGATTGGTAAAACTTCTTGTGGTCGAGCAACGGTTGAAGCTTTGCGTTTGAATCGGTTTGGTGTTGTCAATCTACGCCGTTTGTTGAGGAGCGCAAATCTGCATCCACCACAGAATGTGGAAAGTGATAAGTAGAGTTTATCGGGTCAACGATTATGTAATTGCTTGAATAATTAAACTATGCTTAAGTCGGGGATAGTACCTCCGGCTTTTTTTATGCCTTTTTAATAACTCATATAACCCATATACGAAGTCATATAAAAATAGCATTTACGCAAATACGAACTCATATATCAACCTGAGAAAATTGAAATATAGGTAAGGAAAGAAAACTTTCTCACCTACAACTAAACCTAGTTGGCTTCAATTTATGTCTACAATTTACATCACCGAACAGGACGTAACATTCCAAATTCAACACCATTATTTAAAGGTGTTTCATCAACAAAATCAACGTATCTGTATTCCAATTCGTAATCTCAGTCAGTTCATCATCTTTGGTAATATCAGTTTACCAAAAGAAGTCATTCAAATCGTTCATTCACAGCAGATTCCTGTCTTATATCTAACCCAAACTGGTGAATATTTAGGACGAGTAGAAAACCCATCCAAACTACAAGCAAAATATCTCACCTACCAACGTAGACGCGCACGGGATACCGAATTTAATCGCGCTACAGCAGAAAGTATTATCTGGGCAAAATTGCACAACCAACATACTTTTCTCCAAAGTTGGACTCGCTACCACGCTAATCACACAATCCAACGCGCATTAAATTATCTGACGCTGTTGATGGACAACTTACCGCTAGCACCAGGAATTGATGAATTGGACGAATACAGCAAGGAAGCTGATAACATTTATTACTGTGCCGTTGGTTCCCTACTCAGCTTTTACAATGGTTCTAGTTATACAACAGCAAAGCGCACTAGCGGACTCCTAAACCTGGGAAATCAACTACTGCATCAATATATTTACACACTTCTGAACACCGCAGGACTTGACCCTAATTACCCAATTTTACACCGCGACGATCGTCACGAACTGCCCTTAGCATGGGACTTTACCGCCGAATTTCGCGCACCTATTGTCGATGACTTGGTGTTAAATTTTGTTCGCAATCTGGCTAATAGTAATGGCAATGGTAATGGTAGAAGCCACTTACACAATCCTCTACAAAAGTTTCTGCAACATTGGGAAGCAAAACTGCGAACTTTTGTACTGCATCCTTACGCCGGAGAAGTAAGTTATCGTCAATGTCTCGACTTACAGGTACGAGAATATCGCGCATCTTTAATGGGGGATGTAGAATTTTACCGTCCTCTAGCGTTAAAGTTTCGCCCTCTACATTCAGACTTCACCAACACCATTCAACCGCAAACTGTTCCCCTAAAGTTGGTGAAACGATGATGTTTTATTTAGTTTGCTACGACATTGTTAGCGATACCCGTCGCAATAAAGTGGCGAAACTTCTAGAAGCTTACGGTTTGCGGGTGCAAAAGTCGGTTTTCGAGTGCGTGTTGGATGAAAAGCAGTATGAAAACCTATCCAAATACCTCTTCCGACTCGTTAACAAACGCGAAGACCAAGTTAGATTCTACCCCATGACTGCACACAATCGTTGCAAGGTCGCAGTATTGGGAACACAACCTGAGTTTGTAGTAGATGACGCTGCGTTTATAGTTTAGTTCACGCAACGCCTGAGAAAGTATTACCCACACAAATTATCACAAAATGAACGCTTGGAAAAAAGCACGCGCTCCACCTGTGCAAAAATCTCTGCGCTTTCGGTCAAGTTTGGACATTGGACATTCGGAAACTTTTGAATGCACATTCAAGCTGTCAAATTCCGTTTGATTTTCGCTGCAAAAGCCCAAAAACAACTTGATTCACTATCCCCAAAAGACCGCAAGCAATACGATAAAGCTTTTGAATGTTTCGCTAATAATGGGGCTACATATCGCAGCTTAAGAACCCATCGATATCGTTGCAAAGATGGCGAACTCTGGAGTTCTTCTGCATCAATGGCGAAACGGTTTTACTGGCGTTATATGGAGGATATGAGCATCATCATTACCCATTTAGATTCGCACTAATCAAGGTCAGGAGTCAGAATTCAGGAGTCAGAATTCAGGAGAGCATTTGATGAATGAATATATCAATCATACTAGACTCCTGATAAATTATGACTTTTGACAATTCCTTGAAATTGCTGTTTTAAGTGCCTTTTGTCTGGGAAATTTTAACTTGTTTATTATGTCTAATATTCGTCGAATCACCACACGCGAACGACATCTGATTTTACTCTATAGCAATTGGGAGTTTAGCATGACACCAACACAATTTTATGCTAAATGGGCTGTAAGTTATGAACTAATTGCCTTAATATGTTCCCGTTCGGATTCAACAGTTCGAGGCTGGTTTAGAAATGGCTCCAATCGACGCTATCCCACCCATAATGATTTACTCCATCTGGCTTTGATGGATTTTTTTCTCGAACATTTCGAGGAGATTCCCGAACAGGTTTTGGACTGGTTGCACCTTAACCATCTTGAATCATAGCCGATAAAAATCCACAAATTAAGTAATTTGTCAATAGCATCTTGCTCTGTCTTAGCAAATACTCATAGCCTACGGTAATGATAGTCATTTCAAAGCTGAGTTTTTGGGTATTTTACAGCATTTGTAAGGTGGTTATTATGACCTATTTTCAGCAACTGCATCCGTGGTGCATTATTCGCGTTTTATCTAACGAACAACTGTTGGATATTGCTGGCTTAAATTCTGGTGTTCAACAGTCTAATGTTGTTGCACGGTTTCGCCGCCGTAATGATGCAGTTGCTTACTTACAAGTGTTGAAACAATCAATCAAAAATATCAAATTCTTGATTATTTTTGATGTGCAAGGAGTGCAGAATTTACCCGATATGAAGCTTTGAGTTGATTGACTTTATCTAAACACCTGCGTCTTTGTTAATATCAGTTATCCTGATTCTTGCTAAAAATTATATTCTCCAAAGTCCTTTGATGGGGACAGTCGAGGGTAATTGTGATGAAGCAAGACTTGGTTCGCTGGTATGACAATAACATTAATCATCCCCAGCGATCGCTCAAACAGTTTGCTGGGGATTTTTATTTTGTCTCTGATTTAACCTCATCTTGCAGTAGTACGACTCACAGCTTTATCCCCTCCTGGGGATGAAAACAAGATAAAATATAGAAACTGTGGCTCAAATGATACTATGCTTCGACGCTCTCAAAAAAAGCCAAATATCCCTCCATCTCCGCTTACATGGCCGCCGGACACAGAGTTAATCGGCTTAGAATTTGAGTTAGTCCCTGCAAAAGATTGTTACCTCTTCCCTCAGTACACTATTGGACTACACGCCTGGTTTCTCCAACAAGTGGGTTCCACAGACCCAGAACTTTCAGCTTACCTCCATGATGGAGAGTCAGAGAAACCGTTTACTATCTCAGCTTTAAATGGAGAGATTATCAGTAGCGGTAGACAAATACAACTATCTGCAAACACCTCTTATCGTTGGTATGTCACAGCTTTATCTAATAGAGTGCAACAGTGGATGGCGCAATGGGTAGAAAATTTGCCAGAGGTGCTGGAATTAAAAAATGCCCCTTTGCAGATTCGTTCTGTCAAAATTGCCCATCCTCCCACAACTTATAAGCAACTGCTAGAATCTGAGCTTAATGAGACTTTCGCTCTGAAATTTCTCAGTCCTACAAGTTTTCGCCGTAAAGGCCATCACTTCCCCTTACCAGTACCAGCGAATGTCTTTCATAGCTACCTGCGGCGCTGGAATGACTTTTCGGGGATGTCTGTTGACCAGGATGATTTTCTGGCTTGGGTAGATGATTATATATTGATTACTCGTTGCCAACTAACAACCGCGAAGGTATTGGCGGGTAAAAAAGGCGCAGTCACAGGATTCACTGGGGCGATTGAGTTGAGTTTAGCTAAAAATGCAGCCAAACAGCCAGAATTTGGGCAGTTATTTTCTGCTTTAGGAAAACTTGCACCCTACTGCGGTACTGGTCACAAAACTACGTTTGGGTTGGGACAAACACGTTTGGGTTGGTCATCTCAAGTTGTCCAAGACATACCTGATGTGCAAACTGTCTTGGCGAAACGCATTGAAGATTTAACACAGATTTTTAAAGCACGACGCAAGCGGACGGGGGGAGAAAGGGCAGATGAAATAGCCTCAAAATGGGCGACAATCTTAGCACGGCGGGAAATGGGCGAGTCATTGCAGGTGGTGGCAGAAGATTTAGAGATGCCTTATGAAACGGTGAAGACTTATGTCAAGTTGGCACGACGCGCTTTGAAGAGTGAGGAGTAGTTTGGTATACTCTTGTTTAATCAAGCAGAACCTTGAAAAATTAATATTGCGTTTCTTGGTGAAAGTTAAAGTGTTGGTTTTTACCCTACACACGCAAATTTTTCGCGGGGGTATGCCAATGCTTGAAACCCTGATTCTTTCGTTGACCCCCGCGAATCGCTTACTGCATAAGGCTTTGAGATGTCTATAGTGGTGGTTTAATGTCAGTAAAGTATGCTTATTGACAGCAAAATTAGACCCCCCGCGAAAATGGCACTTTCAAACCCAGTCGTAGTAAGTGTTCTAGAAGGGTAGGGTTTTAAAATCATTACCCCTCACGGGGATGGAAACCTTGTGGCTTACGCTGTCCATTTGCACCCAGTTGGAACTGTTTTAAAATCATTACCCCTCACGGGGATGGAAACGGTAATTCCGCTAGCGGATTTTTACGCCGGGGCAATAGTTTTAAAATCATTACCCCTCACGGGGATGGAAACCGTTAACGTTCCCTCCTTGGATGTTGCCAGGAGCAAGTTTTAAAATCATTACCCCTCACGGGGATGGAAACTTTACTGCGCCAACTTCTACCGAAACTTCATAACTGTTTTAAAATCATTACCCCTCACGGGGATGGAAACTATTTGCTCTCTTGTGGAGAGCATAGATATGGAGCAGGTTTTAAAATCATTACCCCTCACGGGGATGGAAACTACAAATTTATAATAGCTGTCAGGGACGGATTGATACGGTTTTAAAATCATTACCCCTCACGGGGATGGAAACTTGTCTTTTGTACTCTTGGAAAAGTAGATAAGACACAGCAGTTTTAAAATCATTACCCCTCACGGGGATGGAAACCTACTGTTAATTCTAGCTCATCCCAAATCTCCAAGAATGGTTTTAAAATCATTACCCCTCACGGGGATGGAAACTACTTCCCCATGACGCTGGAACATAAGTCCCATCAACTCATGTTTTAAAATCATTACCCCTCACGGGGATGGAAACACAATGCTTCCATAAGCAAAGGCTATTAGCAAAGTTTTTGGTTTTAAAATCATTACCCCTCACGGGGATGGAAACATTAATTCAGTTCTACTGTAACTATGCAAAAGTAGCAGTTTTAAAATCATTACCCCTCACGGGGATGGAAACTCGCATTCGAGTTCCAATCACAAAGAGCGTGAGTGGTTTTAAAATCATTACCCCTCACGGGGATGGAAACACGATCATTGTGTGCAGCAAGGTTTGCTGTTGAGTGTTTTAAAATCATTACCCCTCACGGGGATGGAAACTTTTTTCATCCACTCTAGAATCTTGGTAGCGCCTTGTTTTAAAATCATTACCCCTCACGGGGATGGAAACAACGGTTCATACCCGTTGCGGGGTATGAGTGGAAGATTTGGTTTTAAAATCATTACCCCTCACGGGGATGGAAACCTTTCCCACTCATTCCTATTTTTTTCTAAATAGAAAACAAGTTTTAAAATCATTACCCCTCACGGGGATGGAAACCTGAATAAATGTATCCAATTGCCGCACAGATGACAGGTTTTAAAATCATTACCCCTCACGGGGATGGAAACGAGAATCCTTTGCTGCTTGTCAAGGTGACGTGAACCGTTTTAAAATCATTACCCCTCACGGGGATGGAAACCGGCATCAGGACGTGGCGAAAAAGCAGTAAGTCTTCCGCGTTTTAAAATCATTACCCCTCACGGGGATGGGTGCGATTCCTCAACCAATAACTTTGAAGGAAAAAACGCAGCCCTGCCATATTCAAGGACTGCGCTACATAATTCTGCTAATAAACTGCTATCTTTAATTACCGTTACCGTGGATAATCGGAGCAACATCAATACCCACAGGTTTGATTTCACCAACCGGCAAAGGATTTCCTTGCCAGTCACGTTGTGCATCCATATATTGCATCCGTCGCTTTGGTGAGACACAAGACATAGCCAGCGCCATAGTCATCATCTTGGTTCCGCCAGTGATGTCAGCAACTACAGCCTCGTCTTTGTAATCTGATTCACGGAAAATTTGATCTCCTATCTCCCAAAGCCTTTTATAATTCCAATCTTCCACACAATAACCTTGAGTGTGGACTTCTAGACGTTGCCCATATTCAAAACTTAAATATTGTGACAAAATTTTGGCAGTAATCTCAGAGCCTTTAACCAAATCGTAGCTTTTACTGCTAATTAACCAAACATCACGTAAGTTACCTTCTTTAATATGGTACTCTACAGCTTTTATCTGTGGTACAAGGTTGGAGTTGAATAGATCAATACCTTGAAAGTCTGCAAGCTGCAACTTCTCAACAGGTGTATTAATAATATGTTGTACTAGTGGTTTTAGCCGTTTTTCATCTTTCAAAGACTCTAGGCGAGGTGAGTAAGGACTAAGCAAAAGAATCAATCCTTTGGCTCCTTTAGCAGGTTCTTTACTCTTGAAAGATAACCCTAATCGTTGAGATAGCTTTTTGGTTCTTCGGTAGTCTAACCAAAACCAATAAATAAACAAAACGGCTACTCCCAAAAATCCAAGAGGATCGCCACCAGAGAGTAGATTAATAATAACCCCAACTACAGCAAATCCTAAAAAATCTACTGGTGAACGGGGTGAAAATATGTTTTCTAGCTGAGGAGAGTTGTTATTTTTAGGTACAAGCATTTTCATTCAGGTGAACAAATATAAGTGGAAATATCGTTGATAACAACATCACAAAGACGCGATAAATCGTCGTCTCTACAATAATCAGCCTTAACCGAAAAGTATTGTGATTATTTCTGGTGTTCAAAGGACTGTAGAAATCAGAAAAGCTCATCTTAACTTATATGCAGCTTATTCAGCCCAATAACGCTTGATAATTTTTGAATTCTTGTTCCGCTTCTGCTCTCATTTGGTAACGAATAGATAAAGGGGCAATAACTTCGCCATTTGGTCGCCATTCTCGCAAACGCATAAGAACATTGATATCACCAGTACGTATCCAGGCAATGTAATAAGCATCATCTGTTGGGCATTGACTGACAATTTTTAATAACTGTTCACGCTCCTGCTCATTTGGAATATTCTTAACAATCAACTGTGGTAATTGATTGTGTAAAACTGCACGAAAAGTAGAATGTCTTGTGGTGTTATCTACATACCACTTGGCAAAATCTGCTGGGAAACGGAGGATAAGTAATTCTTTTTTGAAATAGAAATTGAAACCCCAAGCAGCTTTCAATTCGCCAGCAATATATTCTGGTGTAGGCAAACTTCCTGTATGCCACATCTGTTTCAATTCTTGAGGAACAAGGGGGTCGCCCCAAGCCAGGACTTTTAGGCGATCGCCTACACTGGACGGAACGCGATCGCCAGCAATCCGATCTAAGCGATAATTGTGCCATGCTATATTACCATCGGGGTCTATGCCGTAAGCACTCAGGTATTTAGCACGGCGCACGTAATGCAAACATACTGGGTAAACAGTAATTTTTACTTTACTCTCTGTCGCTGCAATCCAATATTCAAATTGCACTACCCCACCAGGAGGTTTGTACCAAAGCTGCTCTATCTGTTCCTGGTAATTGTCTACACAGTCTTGCATCTGTGGAGAAAGAATGTAGTCCAGATGTAGAAATATCCTTTGCTGTGGATCTTGTTGATGTAGTGTTCCAGATGGGGAACTATCTGTTATTTGCTGCCATAACTTTTCTATAATTGACGACAAGTTTGGCTGTACAAAGGAGATTGATTCCAAGACTCGCAACAGTTCCCAAGTTTGTTGTTCAGAGAGGTGAGACAAACTAGGTAGGCTGGTTAGCTTTGGTAAGCTAGAGTCAGCCTCTAATTGAGTTGGCAGTTGAGGTAGTTCTTCTCTTGCCAAATACTGATATTTTCCTTGTCCAGCCTGATGTAACCACCCTAGCTGGATTAACTGCTTGAGGTCATCGCGGATGGAACGATGCACGGTAGCAAAGGGACGTTCTTGCAGTACCTTTTGGAGTTCTTCTTTATTTATCCCAGTCAGCAAGATAATTTGCTCAAGCCATTGAGCTTCACTTTGCTGGAAGTTCTGCTCAAATACAATTTCTGAGAAAGTCTGATGACAAATACATCGGATATCGCTACACTGCACTGTAATTTGTTGAGCATTTAATCTATCGTTTTTGGGGTGACGATAGGCAAACAAGCGATCGCGCAGCTGTGAGTATGTGAAAACTCTAGGAATTTTATCTGCCCAGTCTGTCTTACCACTATACAATTTGTCGATCAATACCAATAATCGCAGCGATCGCACTAGCCGATTCGCTAATTGTCCTCCTGCTAGCCATTGTAAAATTTGGGGAGTAGGTGGTAAATAAAATTCTTGAGTCAAATTTATAACCTATCTATTCAATTAGGTAGTACAAACAGTTTGAAATTTCTCCAAAAAAAACAGTGTTTAATGATACTTAACAAACTACGCTTAGATGAGCATAAAAAGCTGGTAAACTGGAAAAATTCCTACAAATCAGTTGTTTTATGGGTTAATTGCTGGAGACTCATCTTTTGCTTTAATCCTATTTTTAAACATAACAGATTTAGTAGAAGAGGGG
The DNA here is from genome assembly GCF_014023275.1 of Nostoc edaphicum CCNP1411. NCBI lineage: Bacteria > Bacillati > Cyanobacteriota > Cyanophyceae > Nostocales > Nostocaceae > Nostoc > Nostoc edaphicum. The sequence goes on along the minus strand of NZ_CP054694.1, from coordinate 15,195 downwards.
TCTTCTACTAAGAATGGCATAATGACAGAGAAATAAAAAATACTAAAAATTTCAGGAGGGCATGATTACACCTCTGCGCTTATACCTAAGTGAATCGCTGGTTGTACAAAATTTGAAATACCAAGTACTATCGGTTGAGTTGACTAGTAGCGATCGCCTGATAGAACCACAAAATATCAAAAATCTAGAACTGCCCTCTGGTATTGATACTACAGGTGGTGTGATAATTTCAGGTCGCGCACCGATGTGGCTTTATTCTTACCTCACTCATGCCCTACATCCTACTGCTTGGGTGGCTTGCTATGACCCTCGCCTGGGAGCAGTTGTATCCGCAACGAACTCACGTCAAGTCTGCATTGGTCAAGTAATTCCTGTGAATCCACCAAATGGACGACAAAATCATGTGCTTGCTCAGGAGAAAAGAAATGTTGAGACTGGATTATGTCCGGCGTTAATGGTCGTAGGCCCACCAGATAGTGGTAAAAGTGTACTATCTCATGCTTTGTTTCAAGCGCTATTGTCTGACCATTCTGATATTTACCTGCAACGCGCTCACTGGGATGGAGAAGGTAACTATGTTTTGGAATTAAGTAGCCAAACGACAGATGAGGAAATAGAAGGCTTCAAACTACGCAATAAAGGTGTATTAACAGAACGGTTTTTTCCCTATCATGCTCAAGCAATACTACAATTGCGACGGCAGAAGTCTTTGGTAATTGTGGATGTTGGTGGTATGGTACAGCCGGAGAAACTACCAATTTTAGAAGCTTGTACCCACTACTTGATTATTAGTTCTAAACCAGAAGAGATAGGTGCATGGCATGAATTTTGTCGAGATAGAGGAAATTTAATACCTGTGGCAGTAATTCATAGTAGTTTGGCAGAAGTAGAAGAGGTGCATCGGTCAGAACCATATTTGGAAATTACAAGTGGCCCTTGGCTGCGGGGGCAAACAAAAGGTGTTCCAGAAAATATACTTAAGTATGTAAAGTCACTTTTTATCGCCAAAAATTAGTTATTTGATGGATAAATCTAAATTAGCTAAGACTCAATATTAAGCAAATTATGTATTTAGTATTAATTGAAACATCTGGCAATCAAAACTATATTTTTTCTACTAACAAACTTAAAGAAAATATTGGTGCTTCTGAATTAACTTATTTAGCTGGAACTAAGTGGGTACTAGATGCAGTTGCAGAAATTAACCATACTCCACAATTATCGCTGTGGACTAAATCTGGAAGTAATGAGTTAAGAAAAAAAATACTAAATCCTCAATTGAATAAACATATTAATGACTCTGAAGGTGTTAACATCGAAGTTATTATTGCAACTTCCGGGAAAGCACTTTTACTAGCTAAAGATAAAGAATATGCTTATAAATTAATTCAAAAAGTCACCCATAAAGCTCTAATTGAAGCTCCTGGTTTAGATATTTGTGGAGTTTTTGAAAAATTTAATTGGGATGAAAATAATTTAGGAGATATTAATCGCAAAGTTCATAAAAAATTTGAGCTTGTGCGCTCTCAAAGACCTTCTCATAATTTACGATTCTTACGTTTACCTGTAATAGATGAATGTTCTACCAGTGGCTTGCCTGCTTCTCATGTAGAACAATTTAAACAAGATAATGAAGAAAAAACTGTACTTCGTTCTCAAGTTAGTTGTAGTAAACGTCAATATAGCCGTGATGGATTTATTAGAATTAGAGAAGTTTTATCAAGAAATGAACTGAATATTAAATTAGCTCCTAATCTTAGAGCTTTAGATGAAGAACTGAGGAAGCAAAACTTCTCTGAGGAAATTCAAGAAGATAGTTTAGAGGGTTTAGACAATCAAGAAAAATTAACTCGTCCGCTAGAATGGATAGCAGTAGTTCATGCAGATGGTAACGGTTTAGGAGAAATTTTTCTAGATTTTGGAAAAAATCTCAGTAACAGAGATTATGTAGAGCAGTATAGGCAATTTTCAATTGCACTAGATATATGTACAGAAAAAGCGTTTTTATCATCTTTAGGTATTTTTGAACATGAAAAAGATGGTTTAATTTCTGTAATACCATTAATTATTGGTGGAGATGATTTAACCGTTATTTGTGATGGAAAGTCTGCTTTAAAATTTACTGAGAATTTCTTAGTCAATTTTGAAAAAGAAACCAATTCTCAAGAACATTTAAATGGAATTATTCCTAAAATTGCTATGAAATCTCTCAAAGTAGAGTGTCTTTCTGCTTGTGCAGGTATAGCGATTATCAAACCTCACTTTCCTTTCTCTGTTGCTTATGAGTTAGCTGAAGATTTGATGCAATCTGCCAAAAAGGTAAAGAAAATAGTAGTAAATACTGAAACTAATAAACCTTACCCATGTTCAGCTTTAGATTTTCACATACTTTATGATTCTAGCGATGTGGAACTCGATATAATTCGAGAGAAATTAACTATTAATAATGAAGCAGATACAAGTTTACTCTATACTAGACCTTATGTGATAACTGATACAGATAAGCTCCAAGTAGCCCAACATAAAGATTGGGCTGAATTTCATCATTGGGAACAGTTACAAAATAGAGTAAAAATTTTGGTGAGTCTAGATCATGATGGTAAACGGAAATTGCCAAATAGCCAAATGCACGACCTTAGAAAAGGCTTGTTTTTTGGTAGAGTATTTGCCGATGCTAGGTATAAATTAATCCGCGATCGCTATTATGATGCAATTATAAAACTGGTAGAAAGTGAAGATTCTCTGTTTGCAAAAGAACCTGAATCTGGACTAGAGAAAGAACCTGAATCTGCAATTTATATGACTGGATTATTAGATGCTATGGATGCAGCCGATTTTTTAAATATAGAGAGCAATTCTGATGAGCAAGAATAAGCCTAAAAAACATTCAAAAAAGGCTGCTATTTCCAATAATAAGCCTGTTAAAAATACAGTTCAGCCTTCCAAAACTCAACATAAAAATTTACCTCCAGCACCTAAAATATTCTCTGCTCATATAAAACTTATCAGTGACTGGCATATTGGCTGTGGTGCTGGAATTACTGGGGATATTGACAGTTTAGTACAGCGCAATCAAGATAAACTTCCTTATATTCCAGCTAAAACTCTTACTGGTATCTGGCGAGATGCTTGTGAGTTAGTGGCACTAGGTTTAGATAATGGGAGCGAAAATGGTGTTTGGCAAAAATGGGTAGATTATTTATTTGGAGAGCAACCTAATATTGCTGTACAAGCTATCGAAACATCACCACGTTCAGCAGCTTTATCAATTCGTGCAGCTTATTTACCTGAAAATTTAGCAACACTATTAAAAGATAAACCTCAATTAAGAGAAGCTTTAACTTTTGTGAAACCAGGTATTCAAATTAATTCTAAATCTGGTTGTGCAGAAGAAGAGTGTTTAAGATTTGAGGAAATGGTTAGAGGTGGGACAATATTAGAGGCAAAATGTGAAATAAATTTACCAGAAGATGAGAATCAAAAATGTACAGCTTACGCACTATTAATTGCCGGAACTCAATTAGTAGAACGTTTAGGTGGCAAGCGACGCAGAGGTGCAGGTAAGTGTCAGTTAGTGGTTGCAGAAGACATCCCATCTTGGATTAATTGGCTTGTAGATAATCCAGAAGCGCCTACTGTCCCTGATTTAGATAAAAAGTATGCAGATATAAATACAGAAGATATTCAAATAACAGCAACTGAAAATGATAATTGGTTGTATATTCCGTTGCAAATTATTACTAAGTCTCCTGTAATTATTTCTCAGCGAACCGTTGGTAATATTACAGAAACGCTTGATTATATCCCAGGCACTCATCTACTACGATTGGTTAGCAGAAAACTCAGCAATTTGGGGATTCATTTAAGAAGTGCGATCGCTCGTGGCGATATCCTAGTAACTAACGCTACTTTAGAAGTTGGCGAACAGCAAGGAAGACCGATCCCTCTGCCACTTTTTTATGAAAAACTAGGCGGCGGCATAGAAAAAGGCGGTAAAGTATATAACCGCTTTTTAGAATCTGAACCAAATAATCAACAGTTAAAAGGTTATCGTACAGGCTATATTGGCTCTACTAACAACTCTCATTTACCACAGTATGCCAAAATTAACCTGACTGTTGGCACTCACAGTACTATAGAAGATAAATATCAGCGTCCTACCAGTGATGTAGGCGGTGTTTACAGCTATGAAGCTATTCAACCAGGAACTCAATTAAAAGCTGAACTTAGATTGAGAAAAAGTTGGGCAGATTTATTCAAACAAAAGAAAGCAAATTGGTGGGATTGTCTTAACGGAAAAGACCGTTTAGGGCAATCAAAAAAAGATGACTATGGTGCTGTTGATATAAAAGTTTTGGGTAAACCGCAAGATATTCATCAAAATAATTCAACTAATAATTCACAATTAACCGTCTGGCTACTTTCTGACATTCTACTCAGAGATGAGCGACTGCGACCAAGCACTTCTATTGGCGATTTAGTTAAAGAATTAGAAACAGTTCTAGGTGTAAAACTGGAAATTCAAAAGCAAGAGCATGACAAACTTTCGTTAATCGCTCGTCAGCATCGAATTGAATCTTGGCAAGTGCGATGGGGATTACCTCGACCTTCCTTAGTTGGTTTGGCTGCGGGAACTTGTGTTGTATTCAATGTTAATGGACAACTTGACGCATCAAAATTATCACAAATAGAAGCAAGTGGCATTGGTGAACGTCGAGCGGAAGGTTATGGTCAAGTTTGTTTTAATGACCCACTTTTACTGAGAGAAACATCAAATCTGCAACAAGACAATACAGAAAACAATAAGGAACCTAAAAATAATTCATCTCAGAGGTTAATTACTCTTAGCGATCGCGCTTTTACTTATGCCCGGATTGTCGAAAAAGCGGCGTGGCGCGAAGCCATCCGTCGAGCAGTTTTACAAGTAGCAGCTAGTCCTAACAATCGTCTTGGGATAGCACCTAATCAACCCACTATGAGCCAATTAGGAGCCTTAAAATCAATTCTGGGACAACTGCACAAGCCAGAAAATCCACGAGAACCTGGAGTAGTTACTCAATGGCTCAATAATTTGGAAGATACACCAAACCGTAAAGATAAATGGTCGCCTCAAAGCTTGCAAACAATTCGCGCCCTAATATCTGATGAAAATCAGATATGGAACACACTAAATCTTAATTTCGCCGAAATAACTCTGACCTCAACCGGACAACAAGATTTAACAGCCAGACAATGGCGCAACATCACCAACGAACAATGGCAAAAATCTGATCAACTGTGGACGGAAGCCGTACAAGCTCTTGTGGATGCCTGCATTCGCGCCCATAAACGCGATTTAGAAAAAGATGCTTACTCAACTCAAACCCAAGGAGTCTAGTTGCATGGCGCGGAAGATTCAATCACGTCTTCATATTACTGGGACTTTAGTTGCCCAAAGTCCGATTCATGTTGGTGGTATCGGTGGCAATTCTCAAGTTGATTTAGCTTTAGCAGTCAATGGTCAAGGTCAATATTACATTCCTGGAACTAGCCTAGCAGGAGCATTGCGAGGCTGGATGGAAATGTCTATTAATTATTCAACTCTCGCAACTTTATGGGGATTTCAAGAGGAAAACGGCAGAGTTGGTCATGCTAGTTTTGTTCTAGTTGAAGATGCCGCTATTGAGGGTGCAGTCTCAGAAATTCGTGAAGGAGTAGGCATCAATCGCATCTGGGGAACTGCCGAAGATAAATTTAAGTATAACCGGGCAATTTTACCCAAAGGAACTAAAATCCCTCTAAACATTACCCTTGATATTTCTCCTAAGTCTGACAATGAGAAGGCTTTATTGGCTCAACTGCTTAAAGCTTTAGAAAATGGGGAAATTCGCCTGGGTGCTGCTAAAACTAGAGGGCTAGGAAGAGTTAAGCTAGAAAATTTAAGTATTCGTGAACATAATTTGGGTAATCGCAATGGCATCTTAAAAATGCTTCAGGGTAATAGCGATCGCCTAAATCTCAATGATTTATTCAACAGCGATGGGCAATTTCCTCAAGCTTCTCAAATTACTATTGAAATTCATTGGCAACCCCAAACTTCAGTAATGGTAAAAGCTGAGGGAGATGGAATTGTAGTCGATATCTTACCTCTAGTTAGTGAATTTGACAATCACCTTTCTTTTGTTCTTCCTGGTAGCTCAATCAAAGGAGCTTTACGCACTCAAGCCGAACGTATAGTCCGCACGGTTTGTCATTGGCCAACTCAGCAATATTTTCAGGAACAAATTGAACTTTCTTTAGTTGAAGATTTATTTGGTGTTAGAGCTAAAGCTAATAATCAAAATAACAAAGGTATTGGTTCACTTTTTATTGATGACTGTTATGCAAATATGAGAATTAATCATCATACTTGGGCAGATATTCAATCATCAAAAAGCAATTCTGATTTGCGACAAAATTTAAATAGGGTTAATTTACAAACCACTCAACAAGCATTTCATGTTGCAATTGATCGCTGGACAGGTGGTGCTGCTGATAGTTTTTTATATAGTAACATCGAACTCATAGGAGTGAATTGGCAACCAATTCGCTTGCAGTTGAATTTAAAGCGTATTCAAGAAAATCAACTGCCAGGGATTGCACTGATACTTTTAGTTCTACGAGATTTAGCTGAAGGTCGTATTGCTTTAGGATATGGAACAAATCGAGGTATGGGGTCAATTGAGGTCGTAAAAATTATTATTCAAGGTCGCAATTTAGCCGATTCTCTAAAAGAATTAGAAAGTAAAGAATTACCCAATGGTAATATAAATGAGTTCAGTCCCTCAGTCTTAAATTATCTTAGTCAAGCTTGGCAAGATTGGATTCATCAAAATATTAAGGAGTCTAAATAATGCTTGTATTACACGGACGTACTAGCAGCAGCGATATTCCCTTGTCAAAAGCCTTAGAAAACTGTGCTGCTATATTATCTAAGGATTCTCAGGGGATAGCATTACTTTATGCTCCTACCTATTGTCATTTTGCTAAAGTTCAAAGTGATGGGACTCTAATTGATGTTCAAGGAGAAATTAAAAATCTAGATGATGTTTTTGAAGTCAGAGCATTTAATAAAACCAGCGAACTACGTTGGTTAAATAAATTAAATGGACAAGGTAAAGCCGTCTTAATTTCTGAAGTCGATATTTCACAATATTTACAAGAATCGATTTCTCAATTAACCGCATTAAATACGATTAAACAGGAATATGTTCTTTGGGGAGAAGGGTTGGAAAATTCATTCCAGTCTGGATGGGGTAAACTAGCTAAATCCCGGATTGGTTCTATTTATGTACCCATAACTGGTTTGACTGCGAATAAACGAGTTTATTTGACAGCAGTTGAATATCTAAAGGCTGATGAAGAGTATGGCAATGTATCAGTAGTAGAAGAAAGATTAATAGGATTAAAGGTGAAGTAATGGCAGAGGGAAAACTATTAGTTATTGGTGGTAAAACTTTACAAGTAAAATTTATTAATGCTAAAGGCAAAGAAGTCAGTTTCAATATCAAAGAATCTGAATTATCACCACCACTTTTGGAGAAAAAGAAAAATGCGCTCGCTCAATTAGATGGATTAGAAGTTGAATTTGAGGAAGTTGGCGGACAACCACAGCAACTGAGAGAAAAAGGCAAGAAATTTGGAAATTCCCCAAGTGGTGACTTTCATAACCCTTATAACTTTGTTCCTGCACTCCCCAGAAATACAGAGAAAGTAAAAAACAGTGAGTTAGGCGATCGCACTCCTTCCGGTCACGATTCTTATAAAGATGACTTGTGGAGTGGTAAGATTTCTGTCACTTTGACCACAGTTACACCTTTACTGATTCCTGATGCGGCTGAAGCTACAGAAGATGATAAGGGTCACAAAACCTATGATATTCGCATGGTTGACGGTAAACCTTATTTACCACCAACTTCGATTAAAGGGATGCTGCGATCGGCTTATGAAACTGTGACTAATTCTCGACTTTCAGTGTTTGTTAAGCATGAAGACCGTTTGGCTTTTCGGATGCCTACTAAAAATAACCTTATTCCTGCTAGGGTTGAAGTCGAAAATAATGAGTTATTTTTAAGACTAATGGAAACACCTAATCTGCTAGCTAATACAGCAAGATTATTACGCTATCAAAAAAGTAGTAATCTCCCAGATAAAGGCGAGAGTAGAGAAGCAGTTAGGGATGATGAATCGCAGGAATTACCTAAACATGGAGATGCAGTTTGGGTGAGACTGAATAAAGGAATAGTAACGCGAATTAGGACATGGACTCCGAATTCTCCTGGTGGGGGTGAGTGGCTAAAAGGATGGGTGTTTGTCACAGGTGCAAATATCAATGGTAAAAGATATGAGCGAGTTTTTATTGAAAGTAAAGACAATCAGAAAATAACTGTCACTGATAATATTAAATCTCTTTGGAAAGAACTTATAAGTAATTATCAAGAAATCCATACTAAAGATTTAAAAAATCGACGTAATAATAACCAGCACCCACAAGATTATCTCGGTAGTACGCCCGGTCAAACAGGATGGTCTCGTCATATCTATGAAGAGAGTGAACGGGAATTAAAGGAAGGAACTTTATGTTATGTAGAACTGAAAAATAATCAAGTCACTGCTTTATTTCCCGTATCTATTTCTCGCCAATTATATAAAATATCACCTCATAAACTCTTAGATATTAGTCTGCAAACAGCAACAGATATTAATTCTCTCTCTCCAGCAGATAGAGTATTTGGCTGGGTTAATCAAAATCCAAATGGTAAGGGTTCTTACAAAGGATGTCTACGTGTTAATACTGTGCAATGTAATTCAAATGATTCAGTAGAAAATTTTGGAGATAATGGTTTTCCTCTTGCTATTTTGGGACAGCCAAAGCCGCAACAGGCAAGATTTTACATTGCTAAAGATAACCAAGGTACTCCACTTGATAAAGGAATACGAAAAGAAGATAGTTATCAGAGTAATTATAGTTTAAGGGGACGCAAGGTTTATCCTCACCATAAAAATTTATCCTCACAATACTGGGATAGTCCTATTGAAGATAGACCACAAGAGGGACATTTCCAAGAATATCGTAGACCTAAAAAAAATAATGCAGAACAAAGAGATGATCAAAATCGTTCTATTAAAGGTTGGGTGAAACCTAACACCACTTTCAGTTTGAATATTGATGTAACTAATCTTTCACAGATTGAACTCGGCGGACTGCTGTGGTTGTTATCTCTACCTGAAGGTAATTATCACCGTTTAGGCGGAGGTAAACCGCTAGGTTTTGGAAGTGTAAAATTAACTATTAATTGGGATGAAACTGACCTGCGTAAAGGAGAAGCTTGGCGAAAGTTCTATTCATCCTTAACATCAGTTCTTAATTCATCACCAACAGCAGCAGAAGCAGCAATCAAAATTTTTAAAGATACCGTTGCTGAAGTTTATGGTAATGGTCAATCTTTTGAACAAATTCGTTTTATTCAGGCATTTTGTTGTGGATGTCAAGGCTTTAATGACAATAAACCTGTTCATTATCCTAGAAAACGTCAACAGCAAGGACAAAACCCTGTACCTCCTCATCCAGATGGAGAAACTTTTAAATGGTTTGTTGAGAATGAGCGAACAGGAAACCCTGGTGGACTCAAAGTTTCATTACCAGAACTTTGGAATGAAACAGGTTTACCATACTTTGATGTCAGGTAAAGTTATCCTAGCAATATCTGTTTAATAACAACTAATACCACCCAGTTCAAGTTTATTCAATTATATAGGAGTATAAACTGATGAGTAAAACTATTCCTCACACCCTCATTTGTACAGTAGGCACAAGTCTTTTTAAACCAAATCTTTTTGGACTACCACTACCAACTGCTGAAAATTATGAATCTTGGTTATCTAAACAGCCAGAAGCAGATAGACAATATTTATCATCTGAGTTAATTGATAATTTAAAAGCAACTGTAATAGATAACTTAAAACTAGATTTAGAAAAGCAAAACTGGAAAAATACAGCAGAAGCTCTAAGTAAATTACCTGGAGATTTAAGGGTATGTGGAGCAGAAATAAATTCAATTACTGATTTAATCAAGCGTGAATACTGCACAAATAATTGCTCTCTAGTTTTTTGTCACTCTGCTACAACTGAAGGTTTACAAATTGCTAAAATACTTGAGTATTATTATCACATAAAAGGACATCAAGTTGATTTAGAAGAAATCAAAGACCTTCAAGATACAAATCCTAAACTTTTTCGTACTAAAGGATTGCGAAATCTCGCCAAAACTATAAGTCGAATTGTCAGAGAAAAAGGTTCTCAATTTTGTGCAATTAATGCTACAGGTGGATATAAAGCACAAATTGCTATTGGTGTATTAATGGGTCAAGCATTGGGGGTCTCAGTTTACTATAAACATGAACAATTTAGTGAAATAATTGCATTTCCACCTATGCCAATCGGCCTTGATTTCAGCTTGTGGTTGGAAATAAGTGGCTGGCTTACTGCCTTAGATCGTCCCAAAGAGATGGTAGCACAAGAAGATGTTGAGGAAGATTGGAATGAAACAATGGAAGCTTTAGTTGAACGAGTAGAATTGGATGGGAAGATATATTTTGAATTATCGCCAACAGGTCAAATTTTTCACGAAACCTTCAAAGGTAGATTTGAATCTGATAAAGATGCTGTTTTGCCCCCACAATTACCAATTAATCAAAAACAACAGCCGGATTTAACTAGTCATGGTTGGGGAAATGCCAGAAATTCCATTTTAAATCTTTTACAAAAAATCACTGATTCTCGTCCCTATGTCCGTTTATGTCGTACCCATTATTGGAATCCAGATTTATCTTCTCCTACATTATTTAGATTAAAGGGAGAGCAAATAGAAGGGATTTTTAGTAACGGAACATGGACTGTCAAATTTTTTGTTGAAACCTCAGCAAATACTCAAGGACAACGAGCAGCTTGTATAGCTGATCTGAATAGTTTTGTTAGTGATTGGTTGTAGTTATTTAGCGATCTATCCTAATTATCCTTACTAAACCATTGTCTGCCATAAAATTTTACCCACAGGAGGATGAAATCGCCTAAAATATTGAACATCATTTGAGTCAAAGCAAGCGATGCCAAGAGCAGTGTTCGCACTGAGAAAATTGCCGCAACCTGGGCAACAATTCTAGCCCGTCGGGAAATGGGCGAATCACTGGGAGCGATGCCTTCTCTACAAGACGCTACGCGAACGGCGCGCTACGCCTACGCTGATGATTTAAAGATGCTGCCGTTGACTGTTAAAACTTATGTAAAATTGCTCGAAAAGCTTTCAAGCAAGGGAAGAAATAGTTTGAGTTGTTCTTCAGCACACAGTAAACTAGCTAAATAAATACGAGTTTTGCTGAAGCATGGGTGTTTTAATGGCTATAGAACGGGAATCAGTAAATTTTAAACTTCCCAAGTCTTTAGTTGAATTGCTCAGAATCGAAGCAAAAAAACGCAACACCTCAGCAACAGAGTTGGTAGCACAGGGTCTGCATCACATCCTGGGTCAGACAGAAGTTGCTGACCATCGTATAGAAGATGTTCTACATCAGGTCGTTAACCGACTCTCGGCACTGGAAGCAAATCAAGTAAACAATACTTCGTCGAGTATAGAAAGCAGTATAGAGAACCGCTTACAGCAAATAGAAACTGTTTTGGGGCATCTCACCCAGAGTATAGAACAAAGTATAGAATCAACATCCACGCAGCAACCAGCACAACAGCTAAGTAACTTAGAAGAAAAGTTAGAAACCGTCGCCAAGAACCTTGCCCAACTTAACAATGCACTAGGGCAGCTTCGACACCAGGGAAATACAGGCAGAAGGCAATTTTCATCATCTCATCAGTTTCATGGCCAATCAGTAGAAATTCAATCCTTGACTGGGGAAAATCTAGCTCGAAGATTGGGTGTTGATGAATTAAGCCTTTCCAGAGAGAGAGAAAGCAAAAGTCCATCCGAGTTTGAGTCATGGAGCCGCCATAGAGACCCTGCTACTCGTGGTTGGCGTTTTGGTGATGATGGATTATACTACCCTATCAAGTGAAGCCCACCGTAGGCAATGGCAAGAACTGACACCAGCCATGTGTATATATATAGATGTCATGGAAATTTTTGATTAACTTTTTATGTCCCTTCAAGTCTACGGCATCCTCAACTGCGGCACTTGCAAAAAAGCTTTTAACTGGCTTCAAGACAACGGCATTGACTATGAATTCATCAACACCAAAGAAACTCCGCCCACCCGTGAGCAGATCCAAAACTGGGTAAAGTCTTTGGGTTCTGCTCCCATGCGGAACACTTCTGGCCAATCCTACCGAGATGAAGGGGTGATGAAAAGAAGACTTGGACTGACGAACAGTGGATCGAGGCATTCGCTAAAGATGCAATGCTGCTCAAACGTCCGCTTTTCGTCAAGGATAGAACAGCTGTGCTGGTAGGCTTCAAAGATGAAAAAGTCATTCGAGAAAAATTAGGAATTTAATCTCCAAACCCCTACCCTGATTGCATCCCCCTCTAGATCGAGAAAACCTTTATTTGTCGAAATCAAACTCATCAAATGGAGTGAGAATCGACAGCGATGATCACACATCAGGCAAGATAAATTAATAACAAACTCTGTAAGTTACAAACTTCCAAACTCCCGAACTTACAGATTTAAGGAGCTTCGTAACTCATCTTCTGTAGTACCTTGAAGCTCCGAAGCTTTACTCAGCAGTAAATCTACTGCAACACGGATCAAAGTATTATCTGTAAGTCTCTCACCACCTTTAACTTGTTTCGTTCTATTTAATTTCCGGGTGAGATCAGTAAGTGCGTCAATCTGATCCTGTCTCAATCGTGTTTCCTTACGCTCCAATTTTAAATACTTCGGAAGTTCGGTACTCTGTAAGTCTGTATCTTTCAAGCTTTGTAACTTTGTAGTTTTGTTTACTTCTTCACCCTCCCGCTCAATAGCAATTTGCATAGAAGAAACAGACTCTGAATATTTATTAGTCTGTAAGTCTGTAACTTTGGAAGCCTGTTGCTCTGTAACTCTTTTTTCTACTTCACTTGAAGATTCTGGTAGAGTTACAGGCTTTGTAAGTCCTGAAGTCTGTAACTCTGTAACTTTGGTAGTCTGTTGCTCTGTAACTTTGTCTTCTACTTCACTTAGAGTTTCCAGTAAACCTTCAGAGTTTGTAGCTTCCGAAGTCTGTAAGTCTGTAACTTTGGCAGTCTGTTGTTCTGTTGAGTCTGTTTTACTTAAAGGTTCGGATTCGGATAACGTTACAGAGTTTGTAGCTTCCGAAGTCTGTAAGTCTGTAACTTTGGCAGTCTGTTGTTCTGTTGAGTCTGTTTTACTTAAAGGTTCGGATTCGGATAACGTTACAGAGTTTGTAGCTTCCGAAGTCTGTAAGTCTGTAACTTGGTCTTCTGCTTCACTTGGATTTTCTAATAAACTTTCGGACTTTGTAACTTCCGAAGTCTGTAAGTTTGGTTCTCTGATTTTTTGCGTTTCTTCGTGGACAAGATCAGATAAACGACGACGTGCTTTAGCCATGAGTATTTACCTCTCTCAAAAGCTCATCAGCAACACGCCGATAATCCCCTTCAGCTTCACGAGCTATTTTTCCGCGAACTTGAGTAATTGGTATGCCATCAAGAACAGCTTGTTCATGAACAGCATAAGCCCTGACAAAACCGTTAAATGCAGGAATACCGCCTTGCATGAGTGCTTGTTGAGCATCAAGTGCCTTACCCAAACTACGAGGATCAACACGAGTTAATAAAACTCGAAACTTAACATTTGCTGGTCTGATCGATGCCTGTACAGTTTCAATCAGTGCCTGAAGATCCATTGGGGCTGGGGGAGATGGCAGCAAAACAAAATCAGCCGCATCGATAGTAATTTGCAGTGCCTCAAAGTGGAGTGCCGGAGGAGTGTCCACAATAATAAAATCAAACCCTTTTACTTTTTTAAGTTTTAACAACTCATTCGTATCTGTTTCCTTAGATAATTCAAAATCTCGCTCATTGCGCTCTGCCCACCAAGTAGCAGAACCTTGAGGATCTGCATCTACCAACAATACTTTTGATTTCTCTGCAAGGATGGCTGCTAAATTGACGCTAGTTGTCGTCTTAGCTGACCCTCCCTTTCCGTTCACAACAGCAATAATATGCACATCCTGACTCCGTAACTTTGTAACTCTGTTCGTTCGTAACTCTGTAAGTTTGTAAGTAACAAAGATACTAACTTACAGAGTTTGTATGTCAATAGTACGCCATAGAGTTGACACAGGCCATACCAGGAACAAAGAGTATGATTAACCATCGTGGGTAGTGTTGTCCTGCTACTAGGAAAAACTCATCGAGCAGGAGCATTCCCTCGAATTCCACACAAATATTACTTAAAAGAATTGTGTTATGACTCAATCTCACCCTTCATTGCCCCAACCCCAGCTAGAAAAAGCTGGTATTACCTTTGAACAGTATTTAGAATTTACCCCAGAAAAGCTGGAACTGAGTAACGGATATCTAGGCTATGGCGGACAAGACCAACTTGGTTTTCATTTGGCTGTTCTCACCAACATGGGGTTATTATCAGCAATTCGGCATACAGGCTTGTCATTGTGGCTAGAAGCCCTTGACCGTCGTGTACGCGAAAAACTAGCAACCGTCAACGCTGACCCAGAAGTAGCCCAAGCTTTGTTAAATCGATTTGATCGGGCTATGGCAGACCTGACGGCGGTGGTAGAGTATCTTGAGGAATAAATTAATAGACTAGAAAATAGAATAACCTGTAGACTTAGGTATTGCCGCTAGGGTTGGTACAGAGCGGATCTGAACTGCGGGTTCATCCCATAAGTCTACCCCATAAAATGTCAATTAGCTCCGAATAAACTGAACTTATTGTCAAATAAAAACAATGAATATTGAACAGACCGTCTTAGAAGTTTCAGGAGTAGAAATTACCAAAACTCTCTTAGTAGATTTACAAAAACTCCAACAATACACTGGAGAACCAATAGCAGCTGTCTATGCAGACAATCTACTGCGTACCATGCGCTCGTTGCGCGATAAATTACCTTTTGACCCCTATACAGAAGTGGTAATGGCGCTGCATGATGCACTCTTCTTTGAAAACAGATGGATTGACTACAACGCCAATCAGTACAAG
>NZ_CP054693.1 GCF_014023275.1 Nostoc edaphicum CCNP1411 | reverse complement strand
TAGACAGTTAAGAGAGCGGGATTTTTGAAGTACAGTTGCAACACAAACGTATTATGTATTCTCAATAATTTTAGAGTTATTGAGAATGAGCCAGTTTGATAAAAATGGCTAAAAGCTAGTTTGTGTATGTATTAGACACCAATTTTTTGGTCAAAGCGATGTTCTAAATAGCAGACATTTTGTAGTGAATAGTCAAAGTTTCCTGACAGCTATAACAGTTGAATGCGTGTATAAGCTGTGCAGAATAGCAGACATTTTGTATATAAATAGGGGTTTTAGGTGCAAAATGTCTGCTATCTGTAACTGTGATTAATCAGACAATTTCACTACTTAAAACAAGTTTCATCTCTATTAACAAGCGTGAAGATTGTAAAAGGAACAATTTCTAGGAAGGCATGAAAGAGAAATCATCGAATGTTAGGGGTGCTGGGTTAAGTTAATGAAGGAATTTTTGAAACACAATTGCAACACCAGTGTATTATCAATTCTCAATAATTTTGAAGTTATTGAGAATGAATCCAGCGATTAAATTTTGCTGTAAATCATTGCCACAAAGCATTACACCAGAATTTTTCGTAAAAAGTCTTATGCTCAACTGGTAGCAGTAGGGCTACTCTATAGCTACCAGTTGGGGAATCATCAAATTTTCAACAACTCGCTTTTTTACTGCTCAACTGGTAGCTGTGTGTCACCAGTTGAGCTACCCAACAGCTACCACTTGAGCAAGGTATTTAGAACTACTATTTCAATACTGGTAAACTACATAAAATCTATGTAATAAGTGGTATTTGCAGCAGAGCTAAGGTGTAACTCACAAGTGGAGTGCAGTTGTGATACTACAAAAGTAGTTATTGAGTATTATTTGTTGACGTTGGTTCAAAGTTTTTTAGTTTTGGCTCAAAAAATCTGTTCAAACTTTTTGGCGTACTGTGCGTAAGTTTTGGTCAGGAATTTTTGGTGGAGAAATCAGGCAGGCTTAGGAGGT
The DNA here is from genome assembly GCF_014023275.1 of Nostoc edaphicum CCNP1411. Taxonomy (NCBI): domain Bacteria; kingdom Bacillati; phylum Cyanobacteriota; class Cyanophyceae; order Nostocales; family Nostocaceae; genus Nostoc; species Nostoc edaphicum. The sequence goes on along the minus strand of NZ_CP054693.1, from coordinate 43,518 downwards.
TTTTGGGGTCGAAATCCTTCTTATTACCTTATGTTTACCTTGTAAATCCCTTGAAAATGCCATTGCAGAACCTTATTTTTGACAAAAAAGAGGCATTTTGAAAAATCTCAATTTTGGGCAACAGTAAATCCTTATATCTGCCATTGAGATGCCATTAAAATGCCATTGCAAAACCTTATAAATGCCTTTTTAAGAAAAATCCTTGTAAATACCTTATAAATGCCTTTTAGTTAAATAATGTTTAGTATGCGAAGTTTTTCTGAGTCCCTGATTTTATCAGGAGCAGAAAATTTGAGTTATTGATTTGCCAGGGGTAAGCGATGTCAGCCAAAAGGGCATCAGCGTAAGGGCAGGATTCACTAGGAACGGTAAGTCTAAAGGAATTTCATACCAGAAAGATGGGCAGGCTTTTAGCGGTACACAGTTAGGTGCAGCTTACACTTTCCCTGGTTTGCAAAAACATCTTGGCGTTGACTACCGACCAGAACGTGATGATAAATTTATTAATAAATTGCTGCTCAAACCTGTTAAACCACTCGCAGTTTATGAGAGACAAAAGCTGTTTCAAGAGATTGAACTCAAACCTCAACAGCCTCAGTTTACGCCCCCGGCAGAAGATGAAATGTCCCAGGCTAAAAGAATTGCACCTAGTGGGCTTACTTGGAATGAGATTTTTATTGAAGCGCAGCAGAAACAAATGCTTGAGCAGAAGCAACGTTATAGGGGTTTTAGTCGGTGAGCCGTGTTGAACCGAAGAACTCGTTGCCGCTGTCGCTCGAATCATGCGGTGGTAGGGACGGGCATTAAGATACTGGTGGGGCTGACAAGCCCCGCAAGCCCGCCCCTACCACTCCACTTCGTCGCATGATTCGCAACGAGTTCTAAAATCTAGAACCTTTAACCTTTTCCAATCTTCCGAAAAATAGTATGCTCAATCAGTATCAAAAGCTCAAATATCAATGTATTTTGGCTGCTCAAATATAAATATGACCCAAACTTTCAAACAAGGATATGCTGTTGTTGTCGGAGTAGGCTTTGACTTGCCTGTCACAATTGATGATGCTACTGCCATTGCTAATCTGCTGTGCGATTCATCTCGTTGTGCCTATCCTACTGAACAACTACGTTTGCTAATTGGCGAAGAGGCAAGCGCTACAAATATCTTATCTGTTTTAAGTTGGCTAGCTCATGCGGCTGGAAAAGATGATACAGTCATTGTTTACTTTTCCGGTCACGGAATTGAAACACCAGATTATTATTTAATGCCTTACGGTTACAATCTGGAAAATTTGCAGGATACAGCGATTCTTGGGTCAATATTTACTGAGTATATACAAGCTATTCAGGCGAAGAAATTATTAGTACTCCTTGATTGCTGCCATGCAGGTGGACTAGCTGAAGCAAAGGGAGCAACTAAATCACCTTTGCCACCATCAATGCTCGCGCAGTTGGGAAGTAGCAGTGGTCGAGTTGTATTGGCTTCGTCACGGAAAGATGAGGTTTCTTGGACTGGAAAACCATACAGTGTTTTTACAGCAGCGCTGTTAGAGGCAATGGCTGGCTACGGAGCATTTGAACAAGATGGCTATACCCGTGTGTTGGATCTGGCAATGTGGGTAGGACGGAAAGTTCCAGAACGCACAAAAGATAAACAGCACCCCATTATTAAGATTAGTAATTTAGAAGATAACTTTGCTTTAGCCTGGTATGCTGCTGGCGAGAAAAGACCACATTCATTACCAAATTGGACAGATAATATTCCAACTATTACACCAGGATTAGATAATGCTCAAGTGGCTACATGGAAGCGAATGTTAACTAATTATCGGAAAAACTTACAACTGATTGATGAGCGAATGAGTGAGTATGTTGATTTTACTGCTATTCCACTACAAATAGAAAATAATCGACGTTTTACAGAAACTAAGATTGCAGAGTTAGAACAAAAACTAGGTATGAAGTTTTAAATATTATGCTGAAGCAATGACTCAAAAAAAAATTAAATTTATTCAGCTACAAATTGCTGAAGCTGAAGATAATCTGCGTCGAATTCAAGAACGGAAATCTAAGTTTGTTGAACCAACTAGCATTCCACTGCAATTAGAAAAGGATGAAGAACTACACCAAAAAAACTTGACGGAACTTAAAGAAATTTTATATCGACTGAAAATCCGTTTTAAACAAAGCAGAAAAAGCCGCCCTATTCCGCCGCTACTGCCCTATCTTTGTGATCGCAGTGAACAAGAATATCATTTGGCTAAAGCATTACAGAAACTGAATCAGCAAGCCCATCGACCGCTTGTTTGCATCATTCATGGCGACGATTTTCAAAGTCATGACATGTTTCTAGAGCGTCTCAAACAAGTTTCGTTACCTAAGCTCATCTACCCAGATGCTGGGGAAATTGCCGTTACTGATTATCTTCTCAGTTGGCCCTCAAGACTTCAAAAAATTGACGACCTTCACAATCAGCTTGAAAAGAAGCTTGCTGATAGATTACTCAATCGCAGCTTTGTATCAAAGGAGGAAATCAATCAATTTTTAGTTGGACATCCTGGTCCAGTGATTATCCACACCCACTTGCTGACTGAGGATTTACAACAGCATGGTTCCAAAATTATCGAAAATTTTTTTCTGTTTTGGCAAAATTGGCCAGATATATTACCCGGAAAATATCTGTTTATATGCTTGTTTATCAAATATCAGTTACCTAAAAAAATAGGATTAAATAAATTTTGTTTTAAGTTTAAAAATAAAAATGTTTCTAATTTTATAAAACAATTATCCTCATCTAATTTTTATCAGTTTGACAGGCTTATATGCACAGTATTACCAGAACTGGATAGCATCACTAGAAGGCAAACAGAGGATTGGGCACGCGACAAAGATACAAGAATTTTTTGGGGTGAGGAGAGAATCGAAGATTTAATTATTAAAATTAGAGATATTTTTGAACAATGGGAGAAGGAAAAATCATCTAATACTATTCCTATGGAATATTTGGCTAGAAACCTGACTGAGATTTTACAAAATTGCTCTATCAGCAAGGAGGAACGCAAATGAAGTTTCCTTTTTATGTTGGTGATGGAAAAAGGCAGCGAAGCGATGTACCAACAACTTTGCCAGTATCACGGCGTTCACAAATGATGATGCCAGAAAACTACATTGCAGATGCAGGATTGGTTGATGCTTGTAATGTTGCTTTGCTGCTAGGACAACCACTTTTACTCACTGGGGAACCCGGTATTGGTAAAACTCAATTTGCCTATAGCCTTGCTTGGGAACTCGGTTTTGAAGAGCCACTCAAATTTGAAACCAAATCTACAAGTACAGCTCGCGATTTATTTTACACTTATGACAGTTTAAAGCAATTTCAAGATGCATACAGCGGTATAGCTAATAGAAACACTCTCAAATATTTGACCTATTGTGCTTTAGGCACTGCAATTTTGCTGACTAGAGAAAAGTCTGAAGTTGTAGAATTTCTCCCGCCATATTTTGTGCATCCTGGTAAAAGACGCTCTATCGTTCTCATTGACGAAGTAGATAAAGCACCCCGTGATTTTCCCAATGATATCCTCAACGAATTGGATCAGATGTATTTTCGGATATTGGAACTAGGGAATGCCCAAATCTTAGCCAATCCTGAATTACAGCCATTTATTATTATTACCAGCAATTCTGAAAAAGACCTGCCGGACGCTTTTTTACGGCGCTGCATTTACTACCATATTCCGTTTCCAAATCGCGATCGCCTAGCGGAAATTGTTGCTAACCGATTAGGTTTATACTCTGGGGCTAGTAGTGAGTTTCTCAACACCGCTCTAGATCTGTTTTTCGAGCTAAGAGCAACTTCAAGTGGCTTACGCAAGAAACCTGCAACTGCTGAACTCTTAGGTTGGATGATCGCGCTGCGAGAAATATCCAATCGTCAAGAGAATCCGCTTACTCAGCCAGAACTAGTTCAGCGAACACTCAGCAATTTAATCAAAACGGCAGAGGATCAAGATAAAGCTAAGAAGATAGTCAAGCAATGGATAGACAACCGCAAGAAGTAAACCCAGGTTGGCTAACTCCAGAGGTGCTAATCGAGTTCATTGATGAGCTGCGCGATGCAGGCTATAAAATCGGCCTATCACAGTATATTGCTGTCCAAGACCTTATACTTGCCTTGATCGCCCAAGGAGAGAATCTCGACCGACCTCAAAGATTCAAAAGTCTTCTGAGTCCATTGGTTTGTCATTCACCAACTGAGCAAGAAGATTTCTATCGACGATTTGACCAATGGCTGCAACGCATGGGTTTCATCGTGAGCCAGGCTGGACCCGTAGACATTAAGGCTGAGGAACTACAGCAGGAGTTACACAAGATTAAGAAGCAGTGGCGGACGTGGAAAAGGTGGTGGCTCGCGGTGATTGCTCTCCTTGCTGTTATGGGTGGGCTTGTTCTAATGTTAGTGCCGTTCCAACCTGAACCCCTAATACCTAAACCTCCAATATTTCAACCTACAAGCCAGCTCACGGGATGGCAGATCATACTGGAAGTATTACTAATGCTTCTGTTTTTATCCTTTGTTACTTTCTTCGTCTGGCGACTGTGGTGGTTTTGGCAGGCGCGTTTATTTCTCTTGCGCCATGCGACCAATCAACAGCCTCAACTTGACCAAATATCTATTGCAGGCTTAGATGAGGAATTGTTTCCCAAGGTTTTGTTTGTACTTATTGCTCAAGGTTTGAGGCAACGCATCCGGATACCATCCAGCGAACTCGATATTAATAGGACGCTAGAAAAAAGTATATGGCAAGGAGGTTGGTTTGCGCCAGTATATCGCTATCGTCAGGTTGTACCTGAATATTTGGTGCTAATAGATCGCGCCAATCATAGCGACCATCAGGCGAGATTTGTTAAGGAAATGATCGACAGGCTGATCAAAAATGAAGTTTTCATCAAAGGTTACTACTTTGACAGCGATCCTCGTGTCTGCTTTCCTATGACAGGAAAAGAGCTTCCCCGCACGCTCAACGAAATTGCGGCAAAGTACAGTGAGTATTGCCTGATCATATTCTCAGAAGCTGAAGGATTGTTTAGTTCACGCACTGGTGAACTCGAGCCTTGGAACGATCTGTTTTCGAGTTGGAGTGTTCGCGCTGTGTTAACCCCAAAACCGTCGGAACACTGGGGATATCAAGAACTGGAATTATCTCAGAAGTTCATCTTTCAACCCGCCACACCTGAAGGGTTGATGGATTTGATACGTAGCATTCAATCTGGAGAATCGCTTTATGAACCTTCAAAAAATATTAGGGCACCTTTCCCAGAAGATTTGAAAATGCGCTCGCGCCGCTGGATTGAACGAGATCCACCAGACTCATTGCTAATTGATGAAGTTTTGAAATCCCTACACCACTATTTGGGCAGAGATGGTTACCTCTTGCTGAGCGCTTGCGCTATCTTCCCAAAGATGCAATGGAATCTCACCCTATACCTCGGCCATACGCTGCACACTGAAGAAGGACGCACCGTCCTCCAAGCTTGTCAGTTAACTGATCTGGCTCGCTTACCCTGGTTTCGTTATGGCTATATGCCGGACTGGTTGCGTGTTCGTTTGATTTCAACCCTTACGGGCAATCAAGCGCATACAATTCGTACTGCACTCCAAGATTTACTAGTCACGGCTGTTTGGGGATCTGTAGGCAGACTGCAATTAGAAATAGCAAGACAGCATCACAGTTTTCTTCCTAAACTTGCTAATTCGATGCTCTCCTTATTATTTAAGCGAGCTTCTGAAGATAGTGAATTAAAAGACTACATCTTTCAAGGCTTTATGACAGGGCAACCTGTACTCGCTATTAAGATGCCAGACGAGTTCAGTTACTTACTAAGGCAGAAAAGCCCTCATTTGTTGCTTCGGAACTTGCCTAAAAATAAAATCTCACTTCTACAGGCTCTATTGTTAGGTGCCAAGTGGGTGATTGGTTTGATGCCACGAATGGTGGTTCAGGCAACAGCAACAGATGTGCTATTACCTGGAGCTTGGTTTCTTGGTTTGAGTTCTATTAGTGTGTTTTACCCAGAGGGAGGCGATCTGGTTTTGCAGTTAGCATTGGTGGTCGGGACAGGCATCAGTATTTTCTTTCTCCATCGCAAGGAACGCAAATTTTGTCGAGCAGTTTTGTTCACCCTGGTCAGTTTAATAATTGGCTTAATCGCTGGGGGACTAATTGCTGGCTGGCTCTTACCACAAACACCATTCCTCAATTTATCATCGAATCAGTTTTCTACTGTAGTGACGTTTATATTGTTGTGGTTGGTTAGTAGCTTTCTGTATTAACTTTCAGGAGTGCCACCAAACCAAAAAGTTGTCAGGATCTGGAAGATGAGCTAGCAGTTTAGTGCTTAAAACCTGCCATTAGGGTTGTTACTGAAGCTATCACCTGGGAGGGGTAAAGTAGCCTGTAAGTATTACGAGAAAAGCATTTCAGCTTTTATGATGATTTGGAATAGCGCTCGCTCCCCATTGCTAAAAAGTTACGATTTGAATTGGAGTCGGAACTAAAGAGCGATTTTTATGTGCTGTTCAACCCTTTTTACTCACTGAACAAGAATCAAAGTGGATAAAGTTCCAACTCCTCAATAAAATTCGGTACTTTATTCATTACTTTGCCTCTGGTGACACTTTCTGTAACTCTACTCCTAATTGCACAAGCGCTCGCAAAAGCCATCACTGGAATTAAAGATTTAACTGCGGATGAATTGTATATTGGTGGTGAGATTTACCCAAAATAAAAATAAATATTGCCGATTGGCGTATTACCGTTATCTTAAGTTGTAATGGTGCAGGTAAACCACTCACTTATGAGCCGAATCATCGCAGTTTTTAATCAGGCGGGAGGTGTTGCCAAAACCACCCTTACCCAAAACTTGGGCTACCAAATAGCGCAATTGGGTCATCGTGTTCTGCTCATCGACATAGACCCCCAAGCCAGCTTAACTATTTTTATGGGCTTGGTTCCAAGAGAGATAGAGCAAACCGTCAACAATGCTATTGTGGATGAACAACCCCTGCCAATCCATGAGGGGATTCATGGTATGGATTTAGCCCCTGCCAACATCTCTCTTTCTACGGCAGAAATGCAATTGGTTAGTGCTTCCATGCGCGATTTTCGCCTGAAAGAAGCCATCGAGCCAATCCAAGAGAATTACGATTTCATCCTCATAGATTGCCCTCCCAGCTTAGGTTTACTCTCTTACATCTCCCTTGTAGCTGCCACCCATGTTCTCGTTCCCCTAGAAACCCATTTCAAAGCCTTTGAGGGAACAGGCGAATTACTAAAAACGGTTGCTACAGTACGCAACAAACCTAACCGGAAACTGCAAATAGCGGGATTTGTGCCGACAAAATACGATGCCCGTAACTCCCAGGACACTCGTACCCTAGCAGCCATCACCGAACAACTAGCAAGCGCCGGAACTGTCTTTGCCCCGATTCCTCGCTCCACTGCTTTTGTTGATGCTTCAGAAGAACGAATGCCCCTTGCTGTGTATGAACCAAAGCACCCATCTGTCCAAATCTTGAAAAAAATAGCCGTTAGTTTAGAATCATTAAAATGAGACGCACTAAAACCAGTCAACCCCTCAAAAGCAAAATTGATGTACCTTGGGATACGACAGGCATCAATAATGCCGATTCTCAAGTGACCATCCCATTAGACCAGATTATTCTGCCGCCGAATCAACCACGCCGTTACTTTGATTCTGAAGCATTAAAGCAGTTAACTGAATCCATCAAACAGCATGGCATCTTGCAGCCCTTGTTGGTACGCCCTCTTGATGGAGAGAAACACGAATTAGTCGCAGGAGAACGCCGCTATCGTGCTGCCTTAAGTATTGGGCTAAAAGTTGTCCCCGTCGTCATCAGAGAATTAGATGACAACGCAGCTTTTCAATTTGCACTTATAGAAAATTTACTGCGAGAAGACCTTAACCCAGTTGAGGAAACCGAAGGTATCCTGCAACTGCTGTCTCTCAAACTAGGTCGAAGTGTTGAGGAGATACCCCCATTCCTGTATCGTCTACAACGCCTAGAAAAAAAAGCATCTACAGTTACCCATAACGTTATGGGCGCACACGATGGCGAAGGTGATGAACCTACCCATAACGTTATGGGTGGAGTTGAAAATGATTCTACCAATAACGCTATCAGCGACGATGAAGGTGATATTGACTTATCTACCCATAACGTTATGGGCGAAACCGAAACAGATAATTCCGACCTCAACCAGGAGCAGGCATTAAACCCAGACCTCAAAATCGTTGAAGGAGTGTTTCTTGGCTTAGGGTTAATGACCTGGGAATCTTTCGTTAAGAACCGCCTGCCCTTGCTCAACCTCCCAGAAGATATCCTTGATGCGCTAAGGGAAGGCTCACTTGAGTACACCAAAGCTAAAGCCATCGCCCAGATTCAGAAATTAGATGAGCGCGTTGCATTTTTAGAACAAGCTCTTGCTAACAACTGGTCTTTAAGTGAAATCAGACAGCGCATTATTGAGAAGAAAAGCCCAGCCTCTACCGCAAACACCGAGTCGAACGATTATAAAGAGCGCTTTACTGCTGCGACTACCAAACTAAGAAAGTCGCGTATTTGGTCAGACCCCAAGAAGCGCAAGCAAATAGAGAAACTACTTGCACAACTGGAGACGCTGACAAATGTTGAGTAAGCTCAAGTTGCCACTGCTCCCCGGTTCTCTCGAAATCATGACTTACGCAAGTTACGGCTAAAAAGTCAGGGGAGCCAAAGTGCCATAATAAAAAAACTAGAGAAAGTAAGATCCGTTTCTCTTTTTCTCCATTAACAAATAGGAGTAGTAAGATGGAAGCTCACAAAATAGAAGCTGTTTTAACGGAAGATGGAACTTTGATGCTACGGGGCTTACCTTTTCATGCGGGGGATGCTGTGGAGGTGATTATTCTGTCAGCTAAAACTCCACAACTTCAAGGAGCAGCGCCTAGCCAACCAGAAACAAATCTTTATCCACTGCGCGGTAAAGTAATCCGTTACGATGATCCAACAGAACCCGTTGCCTTGTCAGATTGGGAAGTTTTGCAATGATCGTACTTGATACCCATATCTGGGTTTGGTGGGTTGACGATAACTCCAGACTAACTACAAAGTATCGAGAGTGGATAGAAGAATATCAATCTCAGGGTTTAGGAGTAAGTATTGTTTCTTGTTGGGAGGTCGCCAAATTAGTAGAAAAAAATCGGCTGGTTTTTTCTTGTTCAGTTAATGAATGGTTGGAAACAGCTTTGGCTTATCCCGGAGTACAGCTATTAAATTTGACGCTACCGATAGTGGTTGATTCAACTCAATTAAGCGGATTTCATAGTGACCCTTTTGACCAAATTATTGTAGCTACAGCCAGAAATCATGGGTGTCCAATGTTAACTGTTGACGCGAAAATTCTTAACTATTCTGGCGTGGAAACGCTTTCATAGCGTTATGAGCCATTATAATTGTTAATTTTTTTGTGGAAAACTGCTGACTACTTCGGTATGTTGGCGATAAACGACAAAAAATATTAAGTTAAGGAGAGTACCAGTAGTACAGTCGCTCCCACAAGTGTTCCTATGCTAGAGTCAGAAAAACTTATCCAGATAGTACAATCCTGGCTAGGCTACATCAGGTTAGAAGAACTGACTCAAGCTGAGGTCGAGCGTTCTTCAGATATCTATTCAAAAGTAGTAGATAAGGGAGTGCAGCTGGTTGCCAACAAGCTACTGTTAGATAGTGAAGTATTTACACAATTCCAGCAACAGCAACAAGCAGCTAAAAGAGGGAACAAAAATGATGTTCAGATGGCTGTTGCTTTCCCACAAATCTATATAATCAACGGCAAGGGCAAAGACCAAAAGCTGAAATACTTGCCTCTGTTCACCATCGATATTTCACCCATATTCAAAGGTAATTACCGCAAAACTGGCTGGGACTTGACCGAATACGAGTTTCAGCCAGTCATTGTTAATTTAATGCGGCTGTACAAACTAGAGGAAGAACAAGCCGAATCACTGATTGTTGCATCAGGAATTTTAAAATTCTTAGAAGACACATTTAAAGGAAGATTCCCAACACTTCGAGACTTTCTAGAACTGGTAGATTTACCCCAAGGAAACTACAAAACCTCTCGACAACCTTATTTGCTACGCTGCGATTTTACACCCTATAACGCCCTACTTAAGCAAGATATACAAGAAATACTCAAGGAACTCCAACAACCTGACTCTAAGGCTGAATGGCTAACTGAAACTCACCCAGCGATGCAGTATCTCTGGGGTCAGCCACAATCACCGAGAGATGAGGTGATGTTCTGGGGGGCTTTCCCGTCCCATGCGCCTGATGAATTTCAAGCGTCTGTCCTGAAACACGCCCAAGAGAACTTACTAACTGCTGTTTGTGGGCCACCCGGAACTGGAAAAACAGAAGTGTTTCTCCACCTCATAGCACAGCAAGTAGTGAATCGGGCGTTACGGCTTGTTCAGGGTCTTGATGATGCAAAGAATTTAATATTCTTTGTCGGCGCTAATAACAGCACCGTTAAAAAATTCCAACAACGACTGGCTATAGATTCTCCTGCTCAACAGTTTTATCTTCCTGGTGGCAACCAAACTATTATTCGTAAGGAAACCCTACCCAAACTCCAATCAAGCACTGATTGGCTGCGTAATGCTGAATTTGATCAGGATTCTTGGCAACAAGCCAAACTTGAATTGCTGCAAGCCGAGAGTGAAATTCAGCAACTCCAAGAGCAAGACCGCTTGAATACTGCTCAAAAAGTTACTGATACCGAACTGCGATCGCAATTGGAAGTAGAAATTCAATCCCTCAATAACGAGATTGCTGTTACTGATTCCGAGTTCCAAGCCCTAACTGAACAGCTATCAAGTTTGTCTGATTATGCAAATTTTCCCCTTGATGCCTACCAGCAAATACGAGAAGCATTATTCCAGGCAGAACGAGAACTAGCAAAAGAGTCCGACTCCATTACAAAACGCGCCTTGGATTGGCTTAATGCTACTACGGATCAGCGAATTTTTAAGCGTCTAGCAAATAGGATAAACGCTGCTGTTTTAAATACCTTGGCGACAGGGCATCCCTTTCAGACCCCCCTTGACCGTCCTAGTTTAATCACAGCAGTCACCTCTGTTAACCAAAAACTCGATTTTTCACAGCAATGGCAGAATATTAACCGGAAAGTAACTTCCGTTCAAACCCAACTAACAGCTTTTAATAATGAACTAGAGCTAAAACTTTTCAGACATCAACAAATTCAAAAACAAATCGATAGTTACCCGCAAGGGGATTTCTACAATCTTTTTTACCGCGACCACCACCAATTACAGCTAGAACTGTTTCAACGTGCCTGGGCGTTTCTATTGCAAGAAGTTCTCCGACGCAAGGAGAGCGTTATGAGGGCATTGTCAACTTATGGCAGCGTCTTGACGGGCGACGGAGAGGCATTGCTCAAGTTAGAAAGTGATAGTGATGCCATCTACCGTGACTTGAGCTTGATTTTCCCTGTCATTACCTCCACCCTCCAATCAATGCGTAATATGTTGCCAATTCTTCAGCCTAATATCATCAAGCTGGCACTGGTGGATGAAGCCGGGACAACTCTTATACACCAATTATTTCCTTTGCTAGTGCGATCGCAACAGGCAGTAGTAGCAGGCGACCCCCAACAAATTGAGCCAATAGTTAACCTTTGCGACGATACTATCAAACAATATCTGAAAACCGCCTTTCTGGATCGGGGCATGGGGAATGAAGACTACTATCGCTATGCCCCCACTGCCAAATACACAGCTACCGCTTATCATCGCGCTGCTGGTGCTAATGGCACAGAAGGCGACTTAGGCAATGGCATTATTCTCTCTAATCATTACCGTTGCACCCCACCCATTATTCAGTTTTGCAGCCCCAACTATCCCGGTGGTCTGCAAATCCTTTCAGGTGATCAGCAGACTGCAACGGTCAAGCATCTGCTGGCTTACCACGTTGAAGGAAGCCACTTAAATCACACCAATCCCGAAGAAATTGATGCTGTAGAAACTATAATTGCGTCCTTGCTAAAACATGGGTACTCTACTAACTCGAATGACAACTCAAAAACAATTGGGGTGATGTCGCCGTTTTCGCAGCAAGCTAACGCGCTCAAGTATCGACTCTCTAATCGGTGGCGAAACTTTTCTTGGGATGATATTGGCACAGTTCACACCTTTCAGGGGGGAGAAAAAGCAGCCATCATCTTCTCTCCTTACCAGTGTCACCAAGAGCATAGTTTTTGGTTCCTCAACCGCAAACCCAATTTGCTGAATACAGCCGTTAGTAGGGCAAGGGAATTGTTTATTTTGGTGGGTAATGTTAGGGAACTAGAGTTAGCCGGTGGTGAAACCAAGCGGTTAATTGAACACATTCGGCAACATGGAGAAATTCGCTCTTAGTGAGGTTTGAATGACATCGTTTAAATGCTCCACGGCTGGCACTTGTAAATATTGGAACTGTTAAGTTTAATGATAATTCAGTCAAAAAAGTGTACTAAATATTTTTTTTAGGAGAATCTATGAAATATCCTATATCATTTATTACTGATGGCTTGGATTAAATCACCGTAGAAATAACTAAAAAATTTTAAGAACACTTTTCTTGTTGGTGATTAGGGAGACTTACCCTAGTCTGATGGCTAGCTAATCTTAAATATAAAAAACTTCCTCTTTAGTCTGAGGTTACATTACCAATCTCATCAAAGAAGAATTCACCTCTCTAATGAAGTCAACTTTTTAGAATAAGGAACATCCAAGAGTGCCAACTTTAGCTAAGATTTCTGTTGTAATTGTCGCGGCTGTGCATATTGCTATTTCAGTAGTAGAAATGTTTTTCTGGAATAACTCATTTGTCTATCAAAGGCTTGATTTTACCCCTGAAATGGCCAGTATAGTTACTCCAATTGTGCAAAATGCAGGTCTTTATAATGGCTTTATTGCTGCTGGCTTAATTTGGGGAGCTTTTACCAAAGACAATGTACTGCTGCTGCGAGTTTTTTTCTTAGTGTGTGTCGTAATTGCAGGCATATTTGGTGCATTGACTTTAAAGTGGACAACTCTTGTACTTCAAACACTTCCCGCATTTGCAGCGTTGACTCTTGTCTGGTTAAGCCACTCTCAGTTTAAATTGCAAGATTGATTGTATTACTAAAGTTATGGTTTATTGCACACACCGTTACTATACATTGAAACTTTTTGTAATTGCATTTTGTGAGATGGATAAACAAAGTACTTTAATCATAGTTAATATTTTTGGATTAGTTGAGTAAAAATTATGAGCCTATATAGTTGCTAGAACGAGATTTTAGTATGGGAATTTATGAAACTTTCACTTTTGTCGTACTGGGAATACTCCTAGGACTACTGGGGCAAATCTTGCGGATTGTTGTTGGTATCAAAAAGGAAATTGATCAAACAATTGCTAGCGGCAAAACATTAAAAGATTCCTTTGACTCAATCCGTCTAGCTATTAGCTTGATGATTGGAGGACTTGCAGGAGGCTTGGGTGCGATTACTCTTCTAGGGACAGAGATAAATCGAGAATTACTCCTTACCTTAGTTGCGATCGGTTACTCTGGAGCAGATTTCATAGAAGGATTTATCCGAAAAAATACTCCGCTGTGATTGGAGACATATACCGACTTAGAGCTTGTCACGAAATAAGCTTGACATTGATTGAGGTAGAAATGCTTTCTTAGTAAGCTTTCTGAGTACAAGGTTGTAACAGTTATTTCTTGACAGGCTCTTAGACCTATCTTTTGTACTTTTAACTGACTAAAGAACAGAAACCATGAAAAATAGCTTTACTAAGATTGTAATTATTCTCTCTTTGTGCATTACAATTTTTGTATCAATTTGTCCACCTAGCTTTGCAACGCCTCGCAGGGTTGAAGAGTGCGGAATAGAAAGCTACGTTAGCAGAGCTGATCCTATTTGTGGTGCTATTACTACTCGTTCAGCCGCCTGCGGAGTTGAACAGTATAAGGAACAGCAGTCAAAAACTTGCCCTGGATATTTAAGTGCGGAAACATTATGGTTCAAAAAATGGAATGTTTTAGATTCAGATTGTTCCTCCATACCGGGCACTAAGGGCACTTATCAATTTACAGGTAATCGAAGACAAGAAGAGTGTATTGATAACTGTGATGGCTGCAACAAGCCGCGCTGTGTTAAGTATGCATATGCAATTGAATGTGCCCGAACCGAGTCCATTCCTAAATGTAGATTGCCTGCTTTTGGGGCTCAGGCGTACAAGCAGTGTAGTCATCCATCTCACGGGTATAATACATGTGCTCGTGAAGAATTTGGAAAGGTTTGGAAAGATTGTGAAGTTCGCAAGACAAAAGCAGAGCTAACAGCATATATCGAAGGTCTGAGTCCAAACATTGATGTAATGGGTGTAGCTTTAATCCAAAATACAGGCAATTTACTAAAGCTAGATGGAAACGAGATTGCCTTGGCTTGCTACATCAAGCGATGGGATTCAGATCCGCTTTATAAAGATGCGATCGAGGAGTTAAAAACGATTCAGTTTCCTGCGCTGTTTGGAGTTACTTATGACTCAAATAACTATGATTGCTCTAGTCCACCTCAACTGACTGTATCCACCGAAAGCTGTTCAGACGGAACACCTCGTTGCAAGTTCCAAACAGCTTATAATGCAGCGCTTAAGTTTTTTGAGACCAATAAAGCTGAGGTTGCTGCCCTTATAGATGACATTGTGGCTCGCACAGATAGCACCTATAAAACTCAGCTTGAAAGTCTAAATGCGAAGCTTGATAGCTATTACAAGTCTTAGTGAGAGCATTAAATATGGCAGAACTAGAAGAGCTAAAAAAGCAGAAGATATGTCACCTAAAGCTTGAGCTTCCACTTGAGAAGTTGAAGCGATTAATGGAATTTTGGTTCAACAACCTTGATTCAGACTATAACCTGGAGAAAAACTTTGTTGCACTTCAGGAGAAACATGAGCGTTACTTTACCTTAATTGAGGAGTTTGTTCAAGATAAGTTAGACACACCCAGCACTTTAGATGACTTGAACGAAGCGTTAAAACAACTTGGGCAGGCACAAAATAAGCTTGCAGAAGCTCTTGGTAAGGTGGTTTTAGCAGACACTATTTTTGCTTACTCACTGGATACTCTTATTATTGGACTGCGTGAAATTAAGTTCACGCTAGATTTCATTGTAAAAGAGTCTGATTATCCTGAACTCAAGAATGAGTTTGAGGAGATGCAGAAAGCAATTCAAAGTTGGATTGATAAAACTGCCTATGCAAAAGCCTTCATATTAGAGGCTAATCGTAAGCGCTCTCTTGTATTCGGAATTGTGCGTGATAAATTGGATCTTCACCTGCAAAGTGAATTTGCTAGAGTTTCAGGACAGAAACTAGAAGACCTTAAAGGTCAAATTGATGCAATTTTAGCTGCAAGAGATTTATTAATAGAAATTGAGAACTGGTGGTTCAATGCAGCCCAATCAGATGCATCTGGAATAGTATTACGAAATAGATACCTCCAGTATGAAAAGTCTCTATTTTTTATGCGTGCAGACCATGCCCAAGGAGCGAGCTTGCTTGAGCGTATCGAGACTCTCAAAACAACTCTACCTCCTAAATCTAAAGTTGAGGTTGAGATTACAGAAGGAACTTTGAAAGCGAACCTTACAACTCTCAAAACACAGATTGATGAATTAGCTGAAGGTGGATGGCAACCACTTTTTGACAGGCAGAAATTTCTGGTTGAAGCTAGGGAGAGGAGTACTAGCAGCCTTTCGAGTGGTTGTAAAGCAGCTATAGAAGACTTCAAGAAAAAAGCATCTGACGTTCAAACACTTCTCGATTTTAGAGATGCTGAGGAAGCCTTTAAGAAACATGTTGTTGCTTGCTCAGTTTAAGTGATAGGTAAGAATATGAGTGAGAGTGATACTACATTCGAAACAGATACTAGTGGGAATGTTAAAGCTGAAGCTCCTACTAATATAGATGGCTCGAATCCACCTAAAGGGTCCCCTGATGGTACGGGTGGGTGGGACTTCAGCTGGGAAGGAGGATCTGGAGGCAGTGGATCTTCTGGCTCAGATGGCAACAATCCAATAGAGGTTGATCCGTCTGAGAAAGCTCCATCAACTGGTAATAGTCCAACTAAAGAAGGTGAACCGTTAACTGGGGAAGCTGGTGATGATTTAAATGGTTCTGGAGGTTCTGGCCAAGGTGGCTCTAAAGGACCTAGAGTTGATGAAGGTGGTTCAGGGCCACAATCTGGCACGCCTGGACGAACCAAAAGGACTTACAAAAATATTGGTGAACTGAGGGATGAAGTTGAGAAAGAGCGTAAAAACATTAAGGAGATTGCGGGAAACTTAACTAAAAAATGTAAGGAACAACAAGATGCTCTTCAAGGCGAAATAAACCGAGCAGGAGCGAAGCATAACAAATTAGCTCAAGGGGTTTTTGATAAACTTCCACCTATTCCTGGACCAGGTGTGGGATCAGGAACGGGATCAGGAACGGGATCAGGGACGGGAGGAGGAACAGGAACAGATCCAAGAACCCCTCCAAACGCACCTTTAGGTCCAAGAGTTAAGCGTAGTTATGCTCACTTTCAATTTACTAAAGCAAACGCGCCACCAGAAAGCAAACCCTTGATCGACGTTGCAGAAAAAACTCTGGAAAAGGCTGATCAACTTTGCGAAGCTGGAGACCTTGAAAACGGTAAGAAAGCTCTAGACACAGTTGATGCATTAACCGGAGCAGCCCTCGATCCTAAACAACAACCTAGCCCACCAGATCCAGGTGCTGATTCAAATACACAGCAACGCTCAAAGGCTCAAAATACATCATTAGAGCTATGCCAAGCAGCAAATAAACTTGACGATGCAGGTTTCTCAAACCTTGCAGGCTCACTAAGAGTCACGGCTGGAGACCTCCTGAATTTTGGTCTTGGGCTAGCACGATCCAATAAGCTAGTTGATCTACCATTTAATTTTGTCGAAGCTTTTACTGGAGAAACTATTGAGTTTGATGATTCTGGCAATATTAAAGTACGCAAGATAACTGACCTTGAAAGAGTTTTTGCAGTAGTTGGTATTGTTCTTGTAGTAGGAGCAGCGCTCTATGGTGGAATAGCTCCTATAGTAGGAGCCGGGATTGCTGGTGCTGTAAAAGAAATTCTTGATAAGGCAAAACCAGTTAAAGGTAACTTGCCCAAAAAAGCGAATCCAGGAGAGGTTTTGGTTAAGCAAAACCCCCAAACAGGTAAAGTGACAAACTATGCAGTTTATGATGACAAAGGTTTAATCGAGAAGCGAATAGATTTAGAGGGAAAGGCTCATGGCGGAATACCTACACCTCATGTAACAGATTATGAGATTAATATTAACCCGAGAACTGGCGAAACTTTTAGGAATCCCCAAAAACCTGTTCGACCTGCTCGTCCAGATGAAATACCTTAAGGACAATAAGAAGTAGAGAGGTAGTAATGGCACGTATGGAATTGAGAATTGATCAGCTTAAAGATTTTCAACTTTGGAAAACTGCAAATTCCGAAAATTTTTCCCTTGGTGACTACTTGTTTGGAGTCTCAAATTTAGAAACTGCAATTGTATTTACAAAACTTTTTTGGGCGGATTTTCTTAATCATGAAGGAGGAATCTTTCTTGCTGATGGTTTTACTGTGGAGAACTATGAAAAATGGAAGGAAGAATTAGATGGCGATATTAAATCTATCGAAAAAATAATAAATCTGCGGTATGTTGCTGATTTGCTACCAGATGCTGATGACATTAGCCGTAATAACCTGATCTATTTTGGACAGACTCTTGCAGATATCTGGGAAAGCAAGTTGACTAAGACATTTCCAGAAAAACTGTTCTTGGTAGAGTGCGATTTTGACAAGGATGACTTAGAAAGCGAAATCACTGTTACATTGTCTCAGGTTCGGGAATAACCCTCTTTTGTCACTTTCAGAAAACAATAATCGAACCAAAATTCTGAAACTTTTATCTAGTCGAGCTTTGAGCTTTTATTTTCTAACAGTAACTCAGTTTTGTAGACAAAACATGGAGATGCAAGCCCTGAAAGGCTTTCAGAGTTTGGGTTCCACCAAAGTGACAAAAGAGGGATAATTTTAGCCTTACTAAATTCCTTAGCGTACAATTTTCCCGTTTCGGGTGCGACACGATGGCGCACGAAGGGTTGGAAGCCCCTATATACAAAGCTTCCAAAAGATGAGTGAGGAACCGATTCCTCCAGTCTGGTGTCCAAGACTGTTCCTAACCTTCCCATGCACCACTGGTAACGGCGGTGTGTGAAGCGGAAAGTTTTGCCCAAGGAAGCATTTAGCCTAAAAATGTAACCGGGCAAAGGAAAGATTGGATGGGTGAATGTAAATGAATCCTTATTGAGGCATCGTAAGAAAAGGTCATCGAAAAGGCTGACACGGTGATACGAGTGAATGTACTGAATACCCCGAAACCATTCAGTCAAGGTTTAACTCCCTAATGAGAGTTGAACTGGGACACCAAACACAAGGCGTGTAGAAAGGACACCCTACCCAATTAAATCTCATCCGTGCGTAACGTAGTAACCCCAATGAAGTCTGGGATTTACCCAGTGCGCTGAAACATTCATAGCATTCTTCAATTCTGCTGCCACCCTTCACTAATAGTCTGGCAACCCGTTCAATCCAATCCATCCATCAATAACTCAGACATCTCCAGCTGATCACGGTTGCGGTTGTCGTCGTAAATTTGCAGCGTATTTAACTTTGCGTGTCTGCTGAGTTTCTGGGCTTTGCGGACATTGCCATCAGTCTTTTCAAGTACAGCAGTGATGGCACTATGGCGACAACGGTGCGGTGACATAGTTTTTTCAACCCCTGCCCGTTTAAATAAACGCTTGACTATTTTATAAATGCCATCGCCGGTTAACCTGTGACCAGCATTTTGAAAGTCAACCGAGGTAAACAATGGGCGGGACGAGGACATATCGCCACCACGAGCAATCAGCCAGTCAGTAATTGCTATCACAGTAACTTTTGGCAGATTCATCGTCACTCGTACTTGCTTGCCCTTACCCAAAATCGATAGCGTTCCCTTAGAGCCGTCAAAATGCCTCAAGTCTAAGGTGCTAATCTCATTTCGCCTCAAAGCATTGCCCCACAGCAGCAGCAACAAAGCATAGTCCCGTTTCCCCGCCAACGTCGAGCGATCGCACTGCCGGATCACGCTCAAAAATTCCTGCTCAGTTACACCGCTAGTGTCGCGGTAGGACTGCACTGGAATACTGTCCACATCTACAGCATAGTTGCACACACCCAGCTTTCGTCCAAAAGCAACCAGAGACTTGATGGCCGCGAGTCGGCGGTTAATCGTGTTGGGTGCTAGTCCAGCTTCAGCGAGTATGGCTCTGTACTTAGTCACTACCAGCGTGGCTTTGTGACCTTCCAGGTGTAAAAACTCCAAGATAGAATCGCGGTTAGGACGCAGGCCAGTCATGCGAGTAAAAAAATCCGTGATATCTTTGCGGTAAGCTTTACGGGTTCCCTCGCTGTTCTTGGATTTCAGCAATTCCTCTAATACATCGGGGTCAGAGTCAATTACGCCTGCAAAGTACGCCTCAATATTGGCACTGAGGGCATTTTCCAATTTTTGGACTACAACTAACTCGACGGATTCTGTATCTTTGCTCATGACTGCACCCCGGCTGCGGTATCGAGAATGGCGCTTTCCAATACCAACAACATTATCCAGCTGTTGGGGGTCACAGTTTTATGCTTTTTCTCTTGTTGCGTCCGTCTCAATTGTCTACATTCACTTCTATACCCCTGGTTGATCCATCGTTGCTATCAAAACCGATATCAATTTTCTCTCCACCAGCGTCTACACGGCAGTCTAGAAGGAAACCAACTGTAAATAAAATTTAGCTCTCTAGTGGTGCGGGGGACATTTCATGCTATTGTCTGACTGATTTTATAGGAAATTTCATATAATATGGAAGATGATGAGGATATTATAGAAATTCCTTTACGACCTCTTGTTTGGATGGGAGACTCTCTCAAAAATATCCGCTCATTTCCAGAAGAGGTGCGTGCATCAGTAGGCTATGCACTGCAATTGGTGCAAGCAGGGGAAACACCAATGGATGCCAAGCCTTTTAAGGGGGTTGGGAGTGGTGTGTATGAAATCGTCAAACGCTACGATACCGATACTTACAGGGCTGTTTATGCGGTAAAGATTGGAGAAAAAATCTATGTCCTGCACGCTTTTCAAAAAAAATCAAAGCAGGGTATTAAAACTCCACAGGCTGATGTTGATCTGATTAAACAACGCTATAAGGACGCGGTAGCCAGGGAGAAACAACAATGACACAGGAACCAGTTTTTGAAGAAAGCAGTGGCAATGTATTCGCTGACCTCGGTTTATCTAATGCAGATGAACTTTTTACTAGGGGAAAGATAGGGATTCAGGTACTGCGCCTTTTGAAACAACGCAACCTGAAACAACGGGAAATCAGCGAACTTCTTGGCATTCCCCAGCCGGAAGTATCTCATTTGATGAAAGGAGAGTTTCAACGCTTCAGCGAGGGCAAACTCCTCATTTTCCTCAAGCGACTCGATACGGAAATCACCTTACATCTTCGCCCTCGTCACGCGCAGGGCGAACCTACTGAAACTGTGATATCGCTATAGGGAAGGATGGAAGCCTGAAAATTTCTTAATTCTTACGGTACACAGAAAGGAAATTTCCAATACCTAAACCATTATCCATCTGTGGGGGGTTAGCCATCACACATTTATGCAGACGGTTGAAAACCATCCATTACAAAAAACCCCCAACTCATCATTGGGGGTTTTTTGCTACTTAGTAATAACTTCTACACAGTTTTGTAGAAGCTGAATAAAAACTGGGTCTTGTATATCTTTGTATAAAAGATAACCATTATGCAAAATGACTAGCACAATACTGACCAGCTTGAGCCTTATGAGAGTTTTGTTTTTCATAGTTTGAGAGGATGTTTTAGTACATCAACCCAAACAGCAAACTATTAATGTTTAACTTTGCTTTTTAATAGCTATCTCTATTGGCTTCTCCTGGCTTTCAAACGGCTTTCTAATAGCCTGACTAGCCAACTTGCCTAAACTCTTAGCTTTACGTAGCTTTCTCTAACTTCTCAGATGTTGCTGTTAGAGTTGTTACACACATTATAGCACAACATTAAAAATGTGGTGAAGTCAAGATGGGTTACTTATTTGACTAGGAACAACTCTCATAAGAGCTTTCTGTCCCAACTCCTGACAATACCAGAGGGCGATCGCTCTCCGTCAATGCCATCCCGGATAGCTTACGCATTAGGCAAGCTAAATGCAACAAAATTACACTTGTGTTGCACTGGCGATTTTAGTGAATTCCACTTTGCTAACTAGATCCCTAGATGTAGCAAGTTTGACCTGCTAGGTTAGACTGGAAACGCTTAAAGTCTTAGTTTTTTGTTTTCGGTGCATTATGAGTCCCAAATATCGTAAAGGGCAAAAGGTACAAGTTTACAACTCAGGACAGCAAATAATTCGTGTAATCGCCGAGGTTCGGCCAATAGGTGGCCACAGCATTAGGAACAATAACCGATGAACTAATGACCTGTAATAAATCGAGAAACCCGCCCTTGGTCAAAAAAATTAATGGGGATGTGTTGATAGCAGGCAGTTCAGCCACGGTTAAACTCGCTCTGCAAATCATCAAAATCAACAGCGAAGACATCCACTTGTTCACGGGCTAGGACAGCTAGAAAGTCTCGGCGGTTTAACCCAGCAACAGAGGCTGCTTTCTCCATCGAGATTTCCTGCTTCTGATACCAGTAGATAGCAGCAGCGAGGCGCATATCGCGCACAAATTCTTCTGGACTCAGGCGACGGGCGCTAAATACTTCTTCTGGCAGGTTAATCGTGACATTAGACATAATTTATGTCCTAAATTGCTGCATTATGCTGCATTAATAATATCAACCTTTTCTTTTAACATCTGTATATAAGGCGCAACTAACTGCGGCGGGAGCTTTCTTGGGTGGTAGTGACAGCGATCGCTCTCACGAATGTTTTGCTACCACCAACCATCTATGAGATAAAGCCAGTAGAAGGCGATCGCCCTCTCAATCAACTGAAATTTTCCCAAGCGGCAATATTGCAATTTAATAAGTAAATAGAAAATTACAAGAAACAAATTAATGTCAAACCTTATACTCGGATTAAGCTGTAAGCTAATTTTCTAGAAGCAACTATGTCTAAAATAGACAACATAACTTTACACCCAGCTTTGCTCGATATTGTAGATTATCGTAAATCAGGTCTAAGTCTGAATCACATTGTAGGTTGTCCTCTCAACTGCGCCTACTGTGTTCGTCATTTTTTTGATAACTTTGATCTGAAAAAACCTACAATTTTAGCTACTGATGAAGAGGCAGTTAATACCCTTGTTAGTCATCAGTTTTTTATCCCGCATCTTACTCCACTGCAACTTTTTAACAGAGCTACAGACCCTTTCTTACCTGACGTTCGTCTCCACACCCACAAAGTTCTTCAGCTCCTAGATGAACGAGCATTCACAAATCTTATGCTGATCATCACTCGCTACAAAGTCACAGCAGAAGACATGGAGCTTTTGGAATCACTCCGTCACCTGCGTGTTACTTTGTTAGTTACTTATTCTGGTCTTCCTGATGGTGAAATCGAGCCTTTGTCACACAGTATTACCCGGAAATCAATTGAGACTATTGCCAAGCAGAAACGCCGAACAAAACTTATTTTGTACTGGCGGCCTATCGTTCCTGGATGGAACGATGACGAAGAAACTATTCGCCACACGCTAAGTGTTGCAGAGCAAGCAGATGCTATTGCATACACAGGGTTATTTTATCGGCCGGAGCAGGAGAATTACTTTGATAAAGAGGGCATCAAAATACCATATGAGTTAACGCATCGACGTAAGATTCTTCCAGCAGAAACTGAGGCGCGAATACTGAAGCTATACAATGAATTTGGCGGCAGTACACCATTATTTCGCAAGACATCTTGTGCTGTGTCATTTGCCCATGAGTTACCTGATTATAATGGTCACTACGGTATTCCAGAACTATGTAACATTTGTCCCCAGCATCAGGTTAAACGGTGTACTGCTGCATATAAAATTCCATCTACAGAAGAAGTTACTACGCTACTAAATATGTATGGTTATGAAACAGATTTTGAAATAGACGATCATCACGTTTGGACAATAGGTCTAGGCGAACAAAAACGTTATCATCTACAGCACACACTTGGTTTTCAGATATGGGATAGAGGTTTACCTCACCTTAAGGGGCAACATGGACGAGCGCCTATAGGTTATCCTGAGTCTTTTAGCGACCCCACTATCTAACGAATCAAGGTTGAATATGTTTTTACCAGCAGCAAAAATAAGGCGACAGTCGACAGTCTTGGATGGTTGTGAACAATGAATGAGAAGAAACTGCTAAAACCAGTGAAAATTGCAGTTAGTGGCGCTCACAGCACTGGTAAAACAACCTTTCTAAAACAATTGTCCGATAAACTTGTAATGTTAGGACGGCATCCAATAATAGTTACAGACTTAGCTGTTCGATGTCCACTCCCGATTCTGCGTAATCATACACCTGAAAGTGCCTTGTGGATTGTTACAACACAAATTGCGGAAGAGATTGCCGTCGCACACCATTCCTCAATTGTGTTAGTGGATAGACCAGTTGTTGATGCTTGGGTGTATTTAATGGCAGTGTTCAATAGAACAGCAGATTCCAAAACAAATCCAGCTTTTCATACTCTGGAATCAACTATTAAAAACTGGTTGCCAACTTATGATGTAATTTTAACTACTAAAATTGAGCAAAGTATTCCAATTGAAAATAATAAGGGGAGAGACTTAGACCCAAATTATAGACTTGTTATAGGGGAACAAATGGAACTTGCTTATAAATATTTTGAAGTTGACTCACGTATTTTGTTATCGTCAAATGTGGAAAGTGAATTAGAAACTATTATTGAATTTATTTCCAAAAAGTATGAATGCGCCTGAGCCTGACTGAATAATTCCGGAATTGTGAATTATTCGGATCATTAGAAAGCCCCAAGTAATGCACCAAGGGCTTTTAGATTCTGTCTGCTGTCTGAATTCTGTCTAGATGCCTGTCTGGTCTATCCCTTGCTGTATAAGCTTTCTGTTTAATTCTGTCCGTTCTGTCCGTCTGTCTGATTTTCACTAATTTCAATAGTATTTGCATTTAGCCAGACGGCCAAACTCGCCTCTACCAACTCATTAAACAATCGCTTCAACTCCTCCGAACTGAACCGTTGACCTTTTACCTTAAAGTTGGGCTGTATCTCAATAATGACTGCCGATTAAAAGCGATCGCTCTCCCTGGATGCGCCAGCAATTGCTACCACCAACCACGATTGAGATAACACCCGCTAGTTGTCTGGGTTTTGTGTGAGCGGATAAATATCAACGGCAGTCAAATCAATCAATGGGCAACGATGCTTAACCTAGACCCTGATGAGTACCTGTTTGAGTTGACTGGGTGGAAGAAACCCCTTAATGCTCGGCAGTACTTCCCGGTATTGGAGAACGAGCAAAAGCTAGCTGCTCCCAACTAGTCAGTAGTCCTGCTCAACAAGCGTCAGTCAACCCCACCCTGGCAAGGCGCTTTATGGGTATTAAGCAAAAAAAGTTGAAGTAACTGAGAATAAAGACATAAAAATCAATAGAGAACAATATCCAAAAATGAAAGCCAAGTATGCCATCAATCTCCACAAAGGACTAACATTTTTTTTCATACTAGGACTTATGTTTGTTTACCAGAATTTCACTCTAGGGCCTTGGGTGTATTTAGCACTTCATAGTACTTATGGCTTTCTGTGGCTACTAAAAGACCAGCTATTTCCAGACAAACAATGGGAGCAATTCGTATCTATTCCACAGAGCATTTTCGGCTTTATTCTGGTGAGCTTATATTGGATAGCACCCTTTATTTTGATTAGTAGTGGCACAGTACCACCACTACCACTAGTGGCAGTAGCTATTTCCTTGAATATCTTTGGTGTTTTTCTACACTTTGCTAGCGATACCCAGAAGTATTATACCCTTAAGTATCAGAAGGGATTAATAACAGAAGGGTTCTTTGCTCGTTGCCGCAATACAAATTATCTGGGAGAAGTATTGATTTATACTGCTTTCGCTATGCTGACTCAACACTGGCTCCCATTCTTGATTCTCGGAGGTTTTATCAGCATGATATTTATTCCAAATATGCTTAAGAAAGACTCTTCTTTATCTCGTTACTCTGAGTTTGATGACTACAAAAATCGTTCTGGGCTTTTATTCCCCAAACTGTTTTTAATGCCAGTTTCTAAGGAACAAGAAAAGACTGTTATTTAAAATCAGCTATTTTTTCATTTTCTCTTCAAGCTCCACGAGTGTGTTGTAGTGGTAATAGTCATCTACTGACATTGTTTGATTTGATAGGTGAGCGCTAACAAGAAAGCCCCCGGTGATTCTGAGGGGGCTTTCTGTCTTAGTCTTGGGTTCTGTATTGCAGCCTGTCTGCCTAATTCCATTGTTCCATAAGCATTCTGTCTAATCCTGTCCGAAATCTTGGTCTGTCTTTATGGGGCAATTTCGATAGTCGTAGCATCCAGCCAGACGGCTAGACTCGCCTCTACCAGTTCATTAAACAGTCGCTTCAATTCAAGAGAACTGAACCGTTGACCTTTTACCTTAAAGTTGGGCTGTATCTCAATAATGACTGCTGATGTTCTGACGGTGCGCTCTGGGCGTATTGCAGCAACGATTGGGCAACAGGTGTTAGTGATTTGTCGAGATTTACCCACAAAATTGATTCTAGCGTTCGCGGACTTGCCAAGAGGTAGACGAGCGACTGGGGGAATTCGCCGCTTCTCTAGCAGAGGGCGAATCTCAAAGGGCAGGAACTTAAGCCAGACAATGAGGCGATACCCTCAGCAAACTAAGGAAATGTTTCTCAGCGATTAATCATCAAAATCAATTGGCTGACCGTTGAAATGTTTGTGAATTTTTTCAGGTGTCAACCAACCAGGAATTGTAACCTTTTTATCTACTTCGGCATCACCTTCTTCATTGTTTAACCCGTTAATTATTGCAACTTTCAAAGGTATTTTACCATCGGCGGTTTTGCGGTCAATTTGAATAGTACCTCTGGCTCTACCTTTAGCAGTTCCATCACTTCCACCAACAGCCGTATTAGTGAAGAAATGGGCAATACAGACTAATCTTTCTTCAGCTTTTCTAGGGTCACTAAGAGATGCTTTAACAAACTTTTTGGCAGGCTCCTTTGTAATGTCTGACTCAGAATAGTTAGTGAATTCATCAACTAGTAACTGTTGCGGTCGCTTTTCAGGTTGATTATTGATTCTGTCTAGCCAGCGTGAACGAGCATCATCAAAAGCAAGTCCAATCTCTTCTTCTGTTTGCGCTATCAACTGAGGGCTTAAGTATTTCCATGCGTTTCTGAGATTTTCCCCGGAGTGCGCGTCTATAAGCTGATACAAAGGCATATCAAACAGATATTCTCTGAGCATGACAATTGAAGCTGCTAGGGTAGATTTACCGCTTCCAGCTTCTCCTAACACCCAAACGGGCTTTTGATTATCGATAATCTTCCACAGCCACCCGGACTCATGATTCTTGAGCGCTTCGATTAAATCACTGATGAGGCGTTGGTCAGTCAAAGGATGATTGTCACCGTTTGCGATCGCGCTTTTGGTTTTACCCTCAATCTTGCTGCGTTCCTGGTCAGCTTTAGCTTTGTCTCGTAGGTTGTCAGCAATGGATTTATCCATCACAGAATGATTAACAGCACGGGCTTTCATAAAGTCCTCTAGCTGAATACGTGCCTTAGCCCGTTCGTTTTCCTCATCGGTCAGTCCTAATGCTTTACGTTCTTCTGTGTCCAGTCCTGACAGCCCATCTTTTAAGCGCTCAGTATAAAGCTGGGTCGAATGCTGCTTAATTTCACGTTTGTACAAATTATGCTGCCAAGTTGCATAGTCGTAAGTCTTTTCAAGTTCGCCCAGTTCGTAATCCGTGCGCTTGAGGCGTTGCGAACGCACGAGCAAGCAACCCACGACACCCCATAGCCCAATAACCGCAATTCCATATCCAAGCAACTGATTAGGGTTATCTGTGGGCAAATCACGCACCCATTGAATGGCATCGCCCTTGTAGGGAATGATGCTGCCATACAATCCGTAGCGCTGCCATTCTTCAGTAAGGACAAAACGCGGCTGGTTGCAAAAACGCTTATCCAAAGCTATTTGACTGTGTACGCCGTTTGCTGACCTTGGGCAGAACTGAATCTGTGTCAAATCGTAAGGCTGGCGTGTTTGCGATGTTGCCAGCCCGATGATTGCAGCTACACCACACACACCAGCCAGGGCTAACTCGAAAACACCTTGTTTCATCCCCGCCCCTTAAAAATAATTGCAATAGAACCAATAAATAAAGCCAACGCGACTGCAATACTTACCCAAGGGTCTGATTGCGGATTCTGTTTTTCAATAGTTTGAATATCTTGGCTAATCTGCGTGACTGTTTCTTTAGTCAAATTCTCAAAATATTGATGGTCTTTGACTGCTAACCAAGTTGTGATACCTGCAAACACCAAGCCCCCAGCAGTTTTTAAAACATTTTGCATATTATCTACCTCTAGTCCGTCACTGTTGTAATTAACTCTCAAGCCCGTTAGCCCCGCGAGAGAGCCAACGCTGCATATAGAAAACGAGAGTGAAATTGCCAACCAGAGATTAACGCCACCGCCAGTTATTAAGAGATATTTAGCTATAAAGAATCCCGTAGAATTTAGCGACCAACCGACAAAGAATCTCGTCAATTTTTCAGTTGTATTGATAACGTCTTTGCGGTGCTGCTTGCGCGATTCCAGGTGTTCTATCAAGTCTTTTGGTAACGGCGTATCTGGGGCGATTTCGCTTACTACTGACTCTTGTTCGTCCTCAATGTCGTATGTCATATCTGTATCAGATTATTTCTCGAACCCGTCAGCGCTCGGCTAAAGTTACTGACGGGTTTAGTTATCAAAAACCTATTAGGGCATCCTTGATTTTTTGTACAATCGAGCGCCCAGCATATTGCTTTTTAGGCTTGAAATCATCACGAGCGTTATCACCCATTTCTAAGTAATACTTGCCCAGTTCTTTATCATGTTGTAGGTCAATTGTTTGTTGTCTAATATCTGTCTGCAATTCCGCCTGCAACATCTTATATTCACCGTCAACTTGCATCATGTGTTTATCTACCCACGCCTTGAGCAATAGATGGTCTGTTGCTTGTTGATGGCGTAGGGCTTCTTTCTCCTTGGATGAAGTGAAATCAAGCTTCATCTCTTCTAGGATGTTAGCTAGATGAGTATCAGCTAAAATCGCTGACTGCACTGCTCTTTCAATTTTTTCGCCGCTAACACCAGCTTGTTTGTAGATGTCGCTTAGGACTATATTTAAGTCCTCAGTCCCTTTGATAGCAGCTAACATCTGCTCTCTAACCTGTGGGGCGAATTCGCTAATCTTCGCCCCGTCATTACCCATTTGTCCTATCAGCTTCAGGGCTGATTTATCACCTGTTAGCGCTCTAACTACTAAGTTAGTAGATGCGTTAAATTTAGTTTTTAATTGGCGCTCTAGGTGGCGTGATTTGGAAGTTACCAGATTCTTTAGCTTCATTGAACTTTTCACAGCGATATTCCTTCTCTGGGGTAAAGATTTGGTTGCAGTGATACTCCATTCGTCTTACATATTGCTCAATAGCTGACTTTCGTTTGAGATATTGCTGATAGCTTGATTGCTCTAGCATTGGCAGATACAAGCAGCTATACAAGGGTAAAATCACAGCACCGAGCGCACCCAAACTAACAGCAATTCTTGAGAAGTAGCTCATTCTCACCCACCGAATACCCAAGCACTCAAGCAGCGTCAAGTTATCGCTATTGAGCCGCGTTGAGCCTTGCGAGGATTGAGAATTGGGTGCTTTTAATGTTTTGGCGGATGACTCCCATATCCGCTTTGATGTCTCCTGAGAAGTTGTTAACCTTTTGGTTCAATCTAGAAGCTCTGTTGCTGACGTGTTCTCGCAAGTCTTGGGCGTTAGTCTCAAATGATTGCTCAATAACATCAAATTTCTGATCAACGTAGTTCTTGATTGCAGCCGTTACAGTACTGATGAATTGGCTGTAGTCAGTAAAAGTGTCGTCAACGTTTTCAGCAATGCTCAATGTTTCTTGTTCGGTTAACTCAAACCCCAGCGCCGATGATTGGGCTGTTACAATTTGACGCTTATCTTCACTAGTTACAGTGATGCTGTTAATCTCTTGGGAAGCGACCGTAAGCTGACTGTTATCAAGTTCAGCGTCAGGTTGTGCATCTTCTAGCCCTACTAGAAACGTTTCTTCAACGGGTTCATCAACTACAGATAATTGGCTTGTCGATTTGACTTTGAGATAATCAACGGCTTGACTCAATTGCTCTTTGGTTGGATTGTTAAGGTCATCGCACTCGACAGCGATCGCTGCTGACGTGTAATCATCTTTGGTAAATCCTTGATAACCCTGTTTGTACAAACGAGCGCGGACATTGTTAGTAAACTTGTCAGACATGATGATTGCTCCTTATAGGGCTAGTGTTAAAACTTCGATGGTTGCGGATTTCATGGGCTGCGTTCGTCTGTTGATTGCCCATTTAGCAGCAACAAACGCAACAAGGGCTAAATCCTTGCAGTGGTAAGTATTTTCAGCTTTCAAAGATAGTCCGGCTTTTTCAAACCAGTAGTAACGAGTGCTGCGTGGTACATCGTCAAGATTGATTTTTAGATAGTCTGCAAGAATTTCTAAAAACTGTCTGCCTGAGTAGTGAGCATCTAACTCATAGAAATGTCTAAATGCTTGCCAGCGTTCCGTAAACCCCTCACCACGACCCGTAAAACTGCCGTAGCGCCGTTTTAGTCCAGCGAAACCTTCAACTATCTTTTGAGCATCAACTGCCTGTACTTCAAAACTGAAGTGTTGCTTTAAGGTTGCTACAACTCGATACCAAGTAATATCAGCAATCTGTTTGTTTAACTCGCGCTCGTAAATCTGTTTCAACTGGCGATACTTAGCTATATACTCTTTCGTCGCCACATTTTCTCCTGGTTAATGCTTAAGTGTGTATAAAATTAACTGCCATTCCAGATAAGTCCAAGGTATTTGATGTATGTAATTAGTTGAATCCAGTTATTTGATATGAGCAGTTAGCTGACGGCTATCAATAACCTTGGAAAATAAATCTGACAAATCACGAAGAACTTACTTTTCCGAGGCTATAACCACGTAATAACAAGGTTTGTCAGCTTTTAAGACTTACTGACACTTTCTCGTTTACCCCCACGAATACGCCCCTTTTGGACTAGTTGACGCGCTTGTACCAAAGCCTTTGTCCGCGACGCGCGGTAATAGATGTTACAAAGGGTTAGAACAAACTCAACTGTATTGAGTTCTTATTTATCTCTGCTGTGTGCTGTTTATATAAGCTCGGAATTTCATAACAACACCTTAGCACTTTGTCACGATTGAGCTTTAAGTCAGCGCTCTTAGACTGACGCGGTAAAGGACGGAAATAATATTGTGTGTGGTTGATACTGTCACTGCTTGTTAAAGGCGTCACCGTGCCAAAACGGGAAAATCGTACGCTAAGGCTGAACGTCTTTGCCTGTCTAGATTTGAGGTGTTAATTTTTTTGTTGGTGCAGAGTATTGGTACTACTCTGCACCATCTGGAAGTTCCTAATTCGAGTCAAAAATGAAGAATAGAGGTATGCCGTTTGCTCAAAACAAGGGATTTTCATAGCATTCAGGTTAGTCTCAATTCCTTAGCGTACGATTTTCCCGTTTTGGCACGGTGATGCCTTAAATATCTGTACAGCGTTCCATTAATCCAGTAAGTTTTGCTCTGGCTCAATAGCGTGACGCATCCTACAAGCTCTTTATCAATCATCATTTTTATCTCCCGCGACACACGCGCCTGTTAAGCTTGCACCCAAGAAAACCGCGATAGATGCGATCGCGCTTCCTTCAAAAATTTTGGCGTTGTAGATCCATGTGGGTTGATATTCCTCGCCTCTACTTTCCTCAATCCGGTCAAACCCGTGACAAAAGATAGAACCAACTACCATAAAACTAGTAGTTACCAAGCTCACAATTGCTACTGATGACGCTCCATTAAGTATGAATGAGTTAATCTTTTCACGCCAAGTTTTCACACGGCGAATGTGCATTACTGGCTTTTGTTCTAGATATGAATGCCACTCTTCATTAGTAAAATTCAAGGGCTTGGAATCATAGGGAACGTGAAAATCAAGTAGTTCGCCTACTGCTTGAATTGCATCTCCTAGCATCACATCTGGGGAATATTCCAGTTGGCTGAATTCCTCAGAATCTCGGATTTCTATGAGCCAGCGATCTATTGCTTCTAACCTTCGTAATTGATTTTGATTAAGCATTGTTCTCTCAAAAGGTAGTTCGTTGATTGCCTCTAAGTTGCGTAAATTGATATACATGAATCCTCTCTCGTGATGCAGACACGCACAATTACCGCGACCGCAGAAAATGAACGGACGCAATGCAGATATTGCTGTGAATAGTTGAATGCTCTCAAAACAGCGCTTGCAACCCTTGCAACCCTCAAAAGGAAGTCGCCTTAGCGTTTTGCGCTTGGGTCTTACTTGCGTCTGCCTTAAGTTATTGACGTATCGATAACCTTGACACTAATATATTAATATCAACCACCTGATAATGTCAAGTAAAGCTAGCTATCAACCGAATGGTATCTTTCAAATGCTGATAAACTGCAACAGAATTAGCTGTTAATATCAGTTACTTGTTATTGATGCCAGTTAGGAATAAAATCAAGCAGTTTGTTGATGATAGGGGCATTACCCGTTATCAGTTCAGAAAAGATACAGGGCTATCTGCAACCACAGTTTACGCTTTGTATGACAATCCCTGGCAAGTACCACACGTAACCGCGATGAACAAAATTTGTGACACTTATCGCGTTCAGCCTAGCGAGTTAATCGAGTGGGTTCCACCAGAAGAAGTCAGCGATCGCGTACAAAAAACAAAATAAGGAGGGAATCTGACCGAGGGAAATCAGGCAAACGACGATATAGAGCGTGTTGAGGGCAAATTTGACCCACTAGCTGAGACTAGATATTGGCTGCCTGCTGCTTCAGAGCAACACTGCAAAAGGATAGGCAGAAAAAGGGGAATACGATTAGTTAAAGTTGTTGATACCAAGATAGAACCTTTACCAATTATTTGTATTTTTGAGGGACACCCAGATGAGTGAAACAACTACTCAGATACCAGTAAGCGAATTAATCCCAATGCTGACCGCGATCAGCGATCGCAACTGGGAACGCTTTAAAGAAGTTGAAAAACAATTCGTTACAAAACACGGTATAGAGGCTTGGGAAGATTTTTTTGCTTTCCGGCTTAAGCCAGCTTTAGACAAAGAATCTGATAGATGGCTGCTAGTTCAGTGGTGTAGCAAAGGTTTTACAGTGAAAGATGTAGCGTGAACTACTCTTGCGTAAACTCATAGGCACGTTAGCCCCGTAAGGCAAAATCGAGCAGCTAGTACTATTTCACATCATTATTTTTTGATGTCGCCAATGTTAACAGTGAAAGACCTAACAAGCGATTTTCAACTCCCACTGCACAACGAAGCGGCGTTTGAAAAAATTAGGGAGGCGAAAGACTATGCGTCCACTCAAGCTTTAGCGGCTGGTGCTGCTGCGCTGGCTACAGGAGGCATAATTCATCCGGCTGGCTGGGTTCTTTTTGGATTGGCTTACAAGCCGTTGGTGGTAACTCAAAAACTTGCGCGGTTGGAAAAATTAGGAACCTTACTTTTTGATGAGTTTAAAAGCCTAGATGTACAAGTCTTCCCGGTAATTCCAGTAGAAGACAACAACCCTATCGACTTGTTTATTAGATTTCCACGAACAACTCACCTGTTTATCTCCATTCGCTCAAAAGGAGATAGAGAAATTGTCTACAACGAAGCTAGAGAGGTTTTACAAGTCAAGCGCAAAGACAAAAATGGACTAAAACTGTGGCAACCCTGCCCACTTGTTGAGTTAGCAGATTACGAGAAGTGGCTCAACAAGAACAGAGATAAGTTTTTGATGTCTTCCCGTGAAGCTCAAAAGACTCCCACAGCAAAAGTTTTGGTCTTATGGCCTCCTACCAAGGCGGCTAATACTCACAATGAACATCTTTATTCGGAGGTGGGAAGTATGAAAATTCTGGCTCTCAGGAGAAAAGGTACTGCGTTTGTTATTCAAGAGGAGGAAGTAACCGAGTTTGTCAGGGCTTGGTTAGCCAAGTACAGATAGGCTAAAAGGTGAAAACCCCGTGTCCCGTTGGGATACCGAGGTTTTCTGATTTTTATTCACGTGGAATTGGGGTTATCGGGTGTGACAGCCTAATTAATATCCCTAATAGTAATCTTATCAAACCTTTCAAGGTGTTAAGCCATTGTAACACCAGCAATCCAGACAGAAAGAGCAATTTAGGATTTTTCTGTTTTTACATTTCTGAACGTTTGTATTAGAAGATTACTTTCGGGATAGCTCCAATTCCTCCAACACACTTCAGGAGGAATATTTCATGTCACCATTACAACAATCTCATAACTCAGTATCGCCGCAATCAGCAGATGCTCAAGGGGCAAATTCTGCTGTAAAGACAAAACTTGAGTTGATTGAGAGTCGCATAATCAAGTTTGCGTTTAACGCCACTGGCAGAAACAAAGACTGGGACTTTAAGAAGCTGGCCGGTAACTTCATTGATGTAGAAGGCACTCTAGCCGATGTTCAAGAACATATTAAAGCAGGTCACGCTATCTGTGCCGGACTGTTAAACGGTAAATGGCGCAGTAAGGCCAATATAATCGGTTCTCAGTGGCTACTACTCGACATTGATAATTCTAATATCGCCCGTGATGCTTATGACAAACCAATCAAGGACGAAAACGGGAATTATATCAAAGTTTACGATCACCAATTAACGATCGAAGAAGCCCTAGCCCATCCCTTCATTAAAAAACACTGTGCTTTAATTTACACCACAGCCAGCCATAAACCAGAGTGGCATAAATTCCGGTTGGTTTTCCTTCTCCCCGAATATGTTCAGGGTGCTGATACTGTAGAAGCTTGTACACGCTTCCTCATGCAGCAGTTACCGCATGACCCAGCTTGTAAAGATGCAAGTCGTGTTTTCTACGGCAGCACAGAGGCCGAATTCCCGCTAGTCAACCCTGAAGCCACTTTACCAGCAGAATGGATTCAGGAAGCGATTGCGATCGCGCAACAAGAGCGTATTGAGTATCAGCTAAGAATCCAAGAAATTGAGTCACGGCGTAAAGAGTGGCGTGATATTTCCCTCGCTGAAGGCTGGGACATTGACCAGCTAATCCAGAACGCGCTTTCATTCATCCCACCACGTACCCCAGGAAGCGGCAACTACGACGAATGCCGTCAGGTGTTGATGGCACTGGTTAACCATTATGGGGCAACGGATGCGGAAATCATCGCCGAGCAGTGGTCGCCCAGCATAAAGGGTTCAACTTGGAACATTCGCGCCAAGATTCGCAGTTTCCGGCGTGGGGGAATCTCAATCGGTACACTGTTTCACATTGCAAAACAGTATGGCTTTCGGTTCCCTAAACCGCAGTATGAACCATATCAACGTGACAAAGGGCTGATTAGCCGTGAGCAATGGGAACTTGGGCGAGTCAGAGAGGACTTGAGCAGCTTCCAAAATTTATTAAGGCAAGCGATCGCTCCATTTAGTTCGATATTTAAAGGATTTAAAGCCCCACCAACACGCAAGCCCTTACCCGAAATTGACACGCCTTCGCCCAATGTAATTATTTACAAGCCCGGCAATATCCCGTACATAACTGAAGTTACAGGCAATATCTCTATCTCCTGCCAGCCAGAAGAACACATTGCCGCATGGGTGGAAGCTGTTTCTAAGGGCTGGAAGCAAATTTTAGATAATTCTCACCCTGGACTGGGCAAGTCTTACAACGCGGGGCAACTGACGGCGACCTTTATTCGATGTTGATAAACTAATTTACCAGGATGCCAACCACAGAAACCCATCCACACTGCCCATTGAGACGAATTTTGTTGACCTGCCAGTGCGTCACAACGGCTTTAAACTAGACCCCACCCGCAAAACTCCTACAGGTGAGGACTTTAAACTGTGGACTAAAGCGGGTGAGACTGCCGACACTGATGGGAATTGTCACAGAACTTACTTATTTAACGCATTTCGCAGCAAGAATTTTAGCAGCCTTGATTTTGAAGAGAGTGGCATCAGCCCCATCTGTGGCGGTTGTTCCCTTAAGAATCAGTGCCGTTTCGCTAGTGGTGATGGTTTTGGATTCCGCTTTCAAAAAGCGCACAGTTATTCAAAATTACTCCGAACTCAGAGCGCACCCAGACTCTACACCTGTCACCTTAACTAATGCTGCTGACCAAACTTTCACCGTTGGGCGGTTATGGGAAGAAGCTGGTACACTCATCAAGCCCGTGCGTTCGGTTGATGTGAACCGAGGCGATTTTGAAACTACTGTCGGGCAAGCTGCTACTGTTAGAACCAAATCTTCTATCACAGCTGCAACCTGCACTAAAAGTTTTACACCAACTGCTTACTCAGCAAATTAAACCTACTGACCGCTACGGATTTGATGATGCCAGCATCCGTGCGCTGCTGCCCCCTTTCCCCACAGGCTTAGATATCGAAGCGATTCAGCAAACTGTAGAACCTGATTTGACTTTCTTAGAAGACTTGGACTCAATTGATATTACCCAAGATAAACAACTCAAAAAAAGCTCTGCGGCTCGTTATGCTGCCAAAAAGGTAGTTAAAGACAGCGCACGAACAGCCGGGAGGGAGTTTCTTGACTTGCCTAATTACTGGTTGCCTGACTTTCTGGAAGCTTGGAAGGGTGACGGTAGTTTTCAGTCAGGGTGGGGTGTACTCAGCATTTACCGCCGAAACCCCAAACATACTGAATTGGCCCAAATCAGCGAACTTTAATATTTATCTTGATGCCACTTTCAAATCTCACCAGTTGAAATTCAAATTGGGCATTGATGACCCTGTGTTAACCATTGAGCAACAACGCCCAGACTACGACAATTTAAAAGTCGTCAACGTTAATGGGCTGGGTAAACTGCCCAAAAATCGCTCTCTCCCACTAAGCGCTCGTGTTAATGCCCTCAAAGAAACCTTGAAAAAACTCTGCCCCAACCTTGGCATTATCGATTGGAAACAGATTGCAACCCAAGCCGAGGGCCGCACAGAATACGGTCACTTTGTCGATGGGCGTGGTGTTAACAGGTTTAGTGAGTGTGATGCGATCGCAAGTTTCGGCATTCCCTACCAAAACATCGGTGTTTTAGCCGCACAATATCAGGTGATGACTGGTGAACCAGTCAACCTGGAAGATAAAAACAGCGCTTTCCAAAAGTATCTCACAGACCTGATCCGTGCAGAAATCATCCAAGAGATTGGGCGATTACGCGCTCATCGTCGCCCCAATGTGGAGCTAACATTCTACTTCTGCGCTGACTATGACCTTAGTTTCCTCGATCGTGAATTACCAGGGAGTGAAATTAGAGGTTGTTGATGCCTGCTCTCTATGCACCGAAGCGGGTAGCCGAGATCAGCAGACGGGACACGCCATCGTCAAAGCGTTTACCCAGCTTTGGCAGTCACACCAGAAAATTGGACAAAAGGCTATAGCCAAAATCATAGACACTACCCAAGGATGGGTGAGCCGATTTACCCAACGCTGGGGGGGCTGGCAGCACTTTAAAAAATTATTACTCTTGCTATTAGATAGTCTTAATAGCGGTAGTAATAAAAATTTGGCTGACTTAGACGAGGATGAAAAGTGGCTAGCGCGTACATACTTCCCGATGTTGATTGCTGAATCAGAATCATCACCAGAAGATGCCTTAGAACACGTCGCTGAAGTTGCCACAATCTTTACTAATACTGCACTGCGGCGAGTTTTTAACTTCTGCACGCCGATAGTTTTGGCTGACTTACTGATGATTATCTTGCGTTGTCTGCCTACTGAGGTTTACTCAGACTTTGCCCCAATGCAAGCCGTAACTAACCCGACAGTGACCTGATAAAATTTATCGGAAATCATTACTACTGACAAGCTCAGTAGTAAAAGATGCTCATAATGATGATTGTGTACTTAATCATTGAGTGAGCGTCCCGTTCAGTATGCCTCTGAGTGGGTTGGTTTTCTAGATGAAAACTTGGAACGAGGTTTTTTAACTACTCTAGGATTAACTCAAATAAAGCAATATCCATCCAACTGGTAATTAAACGATAAGTTTGTTGTCCGTACATCAATTGTTTCTTGAAATATGAACAAATACTTTATCGACTGCGACCTCAATAATTTCTGGTCAGATAACGAATACGCCAAAAAATATCAATCCGCACCAGTTACCTACGATTTAATTGAAGTAGTTGAAAAAGAGCTTGGCTTCAAACTACCCCAGTCCTATATTGAACTAATGAAGACGAGAAACGGAGGCATACCCAATAAAACTTTCTTTGCGACAACTGAGGAAACTATTTGGGGAGATAGAATCGCAATAGAAGGAATTTTTGGGATTGGTGTTGACAGTTCAGCTTTTGCTCTGTGCGGAAATAATGGCAACCATTTTTGGATTAACGAGTGGGGCTATCCCGATTTTGGGGTTTATATCTGTGACACGCCTTCAGGCGGACACGATTTGATTATGCTGGACTATCGCAAGTGCGGCAAAAATGGCGAACCGGAAGTAGCTCACGTTGATCAAGAGAACGACTATAAGGTAACAACCATTGTCAAGAACTTTGAAACGTTTATCACAGGTTTAACCGGGGATTGAGCCGATTTACCCAGCGTTGGGGAGGCTGGCAGCAATGCGAAAAAATTATTACTCTTGCTATTAGATAGTCTTAATAGCGGTAGTAATAAAAATTTTGCTGACTTAGACGACGATGAAAAGTGGTTAGCGCGTACATACTTCCCGATGTTGATTGCTGAATCGGAGTCATCACCAGATCACCTGTTAGAGTCAATGGCAGAAGTTGCCCAAGTTTTTAGTACTAGGGCGATGCGGCGAGTTCTACACTTCTGTAGCCCTCAAGTTAGGGCTGACTTACTGATGATTGTACTGAGTTGTCTGCCCACTGAAGTTTACTCAATTTCAGTTTCTGAAATCTCTGCATCACTCGTAGAACCTACGCTATCACCTTGAACAGTCATAAGAACTGATTCTAGACGATAACCAGCTTCTTGAATGTAATATCCAGCTGCACCCACGTCTTCAAACACGTTGTCAAATTGGGGATGAGTTGACGGAAAAATCTTTCTCAGG
The DNA here is from genome assembly GCF_014023275.1 of Nostoc edaphicum CCNP1411. Classification (NCBI taxonomy): domain Bacteria; kingdom Bacillati; phylum Cyanobacteriota; class Cyanophyceae; order Nostocales; family Nostocaceae; genus Nostoc; species Nostoc edaphicum. Next base: position 4,873 of record NZ_CP054693.1, on the reverse strand, counting down.
CGATCGCTGATTCCTGAAAGTTCTTGCTGAATTGCGATTAGTTCTTGAGTATCATCATCCATGACTTATTTACCACAAAGATAGCTGCCCCGGTGAAACATTTGATTTACCTCCTCTATGGTATAAAAGGTGACAAGCACTACAAAGAGCTATAAGGTTGCCTCTGTGGTTATTTGCTGGGTTTCTGTCCCAATGATGAACCTGTAGGGTGTACACGCTGCGTTTTGAGCGTGTTATATGTGATGTTTTTTCACCAGGGGGAATGCACTGTAATCCACATTTTTGACAATGCCACTGGGCTTGTTGCTTAACTTCCGTGGCAATTTCTGACCAATTATCTGGGTATAGAGAATAGGTGAACGTCATCAGTCTAATTAAACTAAAGCTTTGAGAATTGTAATGCTTCGAGGGCTGGGCTACGTTTGAAAAAATATTACTTCTGCTATTAGATAGTCTTAATAGCGGTAGTAATAAAAATTTGGCTGACTTAGACGAGGATGAAAAGTGGTTAGCCCGTACATACTTCCCGATGTTGATTGCTGAATCAGAATCATCACCAGTACCCAACTGCTAAAAAATTTATTCAGATTCAAAGTCGATCAGAACAGCATCGGACTGAAACATTTCGTCTCTAGCTTTTAAACCAATATCTCGACGGATACTGTCTAGAATTTCTAGACCTGTGCGTTGGCTGTTGGGGTAGGGAGTCCAGATGGCGTTGACTGTAATTTCAGTACCGACTAAGAATGTGTTGACTGCGCCGATAAAATACTCACCATCGTCATAATCTAAGCGAACAAGGTAAACACGAGTTTTGCCAGCATAGTGAGCATTTTTAATGTCAGAGGCGGTTTGATAATCGGGATGTGATTCAGTCAAGTAGGTGATTTTAGGTTTGTTGGGATGATAAAATGTTTCGGATTTACCCCAATTGGGATCTGACTTTTTAAATTCTTCGGATTTACCCAAATTGGGGTCTGACTTTTTAAATCCTCCCGATTTACCCCAATTGGGGTCTAACTTTTTACGCCTTTGAGCTTCTCCCATATTGATTCCTATTATGTGGCTAACTTGACCTGATTAAAGACTAAAACTAGGATGCCATTGTTTCTATGTTGTTGCTGCCTGGGCTACGGAAAGAAAAAATATTACTCCTGCTATGTAGATAGTCTTAATAGCGGTAGTAATAAAAATTTGGCTGACTTAGATGACGATGAAAAGTGGCTAGCGCATACCTTCACTTATTTGCTTTTTTGTATACGATAATCACTCTATCTAAGTAAAGTTCATCCGTTACTACTGAGATGGTTCGTATAAGCTGTTCGCCTTGAACTTCAATGCTATCAGCTATTTTCGTGTCACCATCATCGTATCTGAGCTTTTTTTTATTAACTTCATCGCTAGGTACAGCCCACGATACCAGATCATCAAGCAATAAGAAGGCTTTAGAGTCATAGAAACTTAGATGACCGTTAAACGGTATAACTTCAGACTCCAATACCCCTTCTCTGTCATACCAATAAACTTTTGGTTCGCCTGTTCTTTCTTCAAAGAATTTACCATCTGACGAGATAGTTAGAGTAAGTCCTTCGGTTGCTTCTACCTGAGCAATTAAATTATTGCTGTTACCATTCAACCAATTTTCGACACCATTCGGATCTGGTTCATCACCGATAAATTTAATTTGGGCGTTTAGAGAAATGCTTCCAGTTAACAGCCATGTTCCAATTAATAATTCTATATTCATAGGATTTTTCTAATTACAGGTTTGATTCAGGCTGTTGCTGCTGTGCTACTGGCTCTTTACTTTGTCTCTTGCCCTTTGCACTATTAACTGTTGATTTATCCGGCTCACTACTAGCTTTATCTGATGCAGTATTTACAACTGCTAACTGAGTTGAAGTAGCCAGATTTGATGACGGATTATTATCATCGCTTGAAGATGTCTTTTTCTGGCGACGGCTGCTTTTCTTCAACTCGCCTAATAAATACCTAATCCGGCCACCACTCAAATTGATGCCCAGCCCTTTCAGCATCTCTGACACTTCATCATAACTGTAGCCATACTTATCAGAGGTCAGTTTTTCAATGTACCGTCTCATTTTCCGAACTGCGTCTCTGTCTGAGATGTCCTCTCGCTCTTTCGGTTTCTGCTCCTTAAGTAGATTGATAGCCTTATCAATCTTGCCCTTCGTAATCACTTCTGAATTCTGATGTTCACTCATGGTTATCTCGTGAATTCTGATTAACTGATAATTATCGGCTATTTGAAATAATTTGTACCAAGAAAGTTTTCAAAATCCTACAAAAATCGGCTATTGAGGCTACGCCGATTTACCTTTTTGTACTACGGCTACGCCAAACTATTTTTTAGTGTTGTAGCTTCGCTGGTAGTCTTATTCAAGCTAATGCTAAACAATCTGGCTATTACAGCTACGCTGAATCAGATAATTTTACTTAAAACAGCTACGCTGAATAATTTTTTAGTATTACGGCTACGCCGGACTATTATATTGTGTGGCAGCTTCGCTGAATCAGAGAATTTTCATATAGCAGCTACGCTGTTTTTATCTCTTGTGCTGTGGCTACGCCAAACCAGAATTTACCTCCTGCTTGATTATCTCAAATTCCTGGCTACGCCGTTGCTATCCTCCCCTGTAAGTTGTAGGATGATCAGCAGCACGGCTACGCCTTTATACTCCTGCCTTCAGCCCCCTGCTCTGCCCTCCGTACATACGTAGCCAGGGATACCTCATATACCCCCGAAAATGGGCTTGAAGCCAGCCATGCCTCAAAGCTTACGCTTTGTCTCGCTGCGCTCGAACGGCAGACTGGTTCAAGTGGGGAAACCCCCCTTGAAAAACCCCCCTCGCAATGTCCCTCAATCTTCTCGATTTATGGCGAACCGCAAGCAGTCAAAAGCTCTAGTCCGAAAGCATATTTTTCCAGTGAGATTGAGCGACATCGAATTGGATCTGCTGCGAATAAAATCAATTGATGCGGGGATGTCAGCGAGTGAACTGATGAGGCGCAATACGTTGATGCGTCCATTGCCAAAACGACTAAGTAAAATTAGCTTGCAAACATATTGGGAGTTAGGACAAATTGGGAACAATCTCAACCAGCTTGTTAAAGCTACAAACACAGCGCTAAAAATTGGGCGAACTTTACCTGCTGATCCAGAACTGTTACGAGAACTTTTAGAACTGTTGCATCAGTGCAGGCGAGACATTGCCTCTGATGATGTTGATGATGACGACTCGGAAGAAGACGAAGAGGATGATTGGGAAGCAGACTAAGGGTAGAGGTTTTCGCAAGCTGTTGGATTATTTAGAATCACGCGAAGATGCCAAACTAATTGGCGGCAATATGAGTGGGAGAAATGCGCGTGAATTGGCGCGGGAATTTAAGCTGTCTCGACAACTAAATTCTGATGCAGACCGAGTTGTTTATCATGTCTCACTGTCAGCAGCTAAAGACGATAAATTAGATGATGAGAAGTGGAGCGAGATTGGCGATCGCTACATGAAGGAAATGGGTTTTGATGCCAATCAGTTTGTCATCTTTCGCCACCATAACACCGACGACGACCACATTCACATTGCAGCCAGCAGAATCAGGATGGATACAGGGCTAGTAGTGCATGATTCCTGGGATTATGTGCGCTCTGAAAAAGTTCTGCGACAAATTGAGCAGGACTATGATTTAGTCCAAGTACAGGGCAGCAGAGAGAAACTGAATCGCACACCCAGCACAGGGCAAATCAGGCGTATCCGGCGAGAGCAAGAAGAATATTCATCGGGTAAGCGCGATACCCCACCAGAGCGCATCATTAAAGAGTCAGTTCAGCAGACGATTGATAGAGCCGGAGTTGATAATCCCCAAATGCCAACGCTGATCATGCGGTTGCAGCAAGCAGGAATTAGCGTCAGAACAGGATTTACCAGAAATGGGAAGTCTAAAGGCATTTCTTATGAGAAAGATGGGCAAGCTTTTAGTGGCACACAACTAGGTGCAGCTTACACTTTCCCCTGGTTTGCAAAAACATCTTGGCGTTGACTACCAAACAGAACGTGATGATGAACCTATTCATGAATTGCTGCTCAAACCTGTTAAACCACTCCCAGTTGAGCAGTTAGAAAAACTCTTTCAAGAGATTGAACGCAAACAGCAACAGCCCCAGTTCACTCCACCACCAGAGGATACAGTTGTTTGGCAAGTGTTACACAAGTACTTAAGCGAGAAACGTTACATACCAGATTATATTTCGCAAGGATTACATAATAATCAGTTGCTTTACATGGATGAGCAACGAAATATTTTGTTTATCAAGCGTGATTTAGATGGTGAAAAAACTGGCGCATTAATTTGGTCAAAGCCAAGGCAAAATCATCGCACTGTGGAGTACGACCAAAACACCTCTACACCTTATGGTTGGTTTTATCTGAGATTGGGAGGGCAACCAACGGACAAGGTAGAAAATGTCTTTTTGTGTTCTACACCAATTGATGCAATGTCAGCAGCCACCTACCTGATCTCAAGTTGCAAGGGGCTACCACCAACTAGAACCATGTTGATAGTAGCTGATGACCCGAATAACCTACCTATGGAATTTCTCAAGAGTTTCAATAGGGTGGTCGTAGCATTCAATAATGATGAACAAGGGAATAACGCAGCTAGTGCAGTATTAGAATTATTGCCACAGGGTAAAAGGCTCAAAACCCATAATCCCGATTGGAGTCAGGAACTAGAAGCTCATCTCAGGGAGGAGCAACAAAAGCTCAGACAGCAGGATCGTGGTTTTAGCCTGTGAGCGACGCGGAGCGTAGACCGAACTCGTTGCTGCTAAGGCGAGGCTTTAGTTTTTACTAGC